>CANHON010000049.1 GCA_947462115.1 Deltaproteobacteria bacterium
CACGCCGGGGTAGCGCTCGGCGCGGGCGGTCGCGAGGTCCAGGGGCGCGCCGCTGGGCGGCCGCCACTTGCTGGTCAGGAAGGCGGTGTGGTGCAGCACTTCGCCGCCGAAGCGCAGACAGGCGGCCGCGGCCAGCGCAGGGGCGCCTCCGGGACCTTCGACCAGCACGTCAATGTCACGAACGGGCCGCCCCAACAGCAGATCGCGCACCGGCCCGCCGACCAAAAAGCAGCCGAGGCCGAGCTCGGCGGCCAGCGCGCCCAGCGCCTCGACCCGCGCGGCCTCCGGGCCGAGGGCGCGGCGCAGCATGCCGAGGACGAGGGGGGCGGCGGGCGGGCGCCGGTGGGGGGGCGCGCTGCGCTCGGCCTGCGCCAACAACAGCGTGGTGCGGGTGATCAAGCCCAAGACGCGGTCCGGCGGCTCGCCGACCAAGACGACCCGCCCGCGGGCCCGGGCGAGCTCTAGGTTGGCTTGGTGTAGGGGCGTGCTTGGGGCGATCCAAAGCAAGGCCTGGCTGGCCACCTCCCCGACCGGTCGGCCGCCGAGCCCATGGCGGGCCGCCGCCTCCAGCTCGCCGCGGCTGATCTGCGCGGTCCAACGGTCGCCCTCTTGCACAGGTAGGGCGTTGATCCGGGCGCGATGCACCCGGTCGAGCACCTGGTCGATCGGCTCGTCGGCGGCGCAGCGGACGAAGTCGCGGACCATGCGGTCCTCCACCGGGGTGGTCTCGGCGACGCTGCGCCCCACGGCCGACAGCGCGCCCCGCAGGGCGCCCTGGAGCGCGATGGCCTCGCCGGCGCTGGCCGTCGCGCTCGCCGCTGCCCGGTGGCCGCCTCCGCCGAGCTCGCGAAGAACAGCGCCCAGGTCAACGGTCCCGTCACCCCGGGCGACCACCATGGTCTGACCACGGGCCCCGGCGATGGTGATCAAGGCCGGCCAGCCCTCCGCCTCGCGGGCCGCAGAGACGAGCTCGCCGAGCTGCCCCGCGTAGGCGTCGAGGTCGACCGCGCAGACGTAGACCGTCGTCTCCCCGCAGGGCTCCGGTTCGGCCGCGGCACGGATGCGCGCGATGAGATCGAGCTGCTGGGCGTTCATCCCGCGCGGTAGCAGCTCCGCCACGAGCGCGAGGGAGGCGCCCCAGCGGAGGCACAGGGCGGCGGCCGAATGGTCAGCCGCGGAGGTCGAGGGGAAGGAGAAATGCCCGGAGTCTTCGTGGATTCCGAGGAGGATCAGGCTGGCCTCTGCGGCGCTGGGCTGGAGCCCCTGGTCCTGGAGGGCGAGGGCCACGAGGCTGGAGGCGGCGGCCGCCGGTGGGCTCGGAACGCGCGGCAGGTCGTTCGGTTGAATGGGGTGGGTGTCGTAGGCCAAGGTCTGCGGGGCCGCGGACGCGAGGCCCGCCCAGGAGCCGAGGCGCTCCGACCGGGCGGTATCGACGACAATGACCCGCTCAACGCCGTTCGCGTCCGCTTCGCGGTGGGCGGCCGCCTCGTCGGCGAGGGCGGGGGCGGCCTCCCCGAGGCGGCGGAGCGCGAGGGCGGCCTTGGGCGCGAGGCCCTCGGGCGCGATGAGCAGCGGGGCGCGGCCGGCGGCTCGCTCGAGGGCAGCGGCGCCGACCATGGCCCCGAGCGCGTCGAGATCAGCGAGCCGGTGCCCAATGACGAGCACCAAGGCAGGCCGCGGCTCGGTCAAACAATCGCCTGGAGCACCCGCAGCACCTCGGCGATGTCGGCCTCGGTGTGGGCGGCGTTGACTTGGAACCGAATCGTCTGGTCGCCCTGGGGCACGACGGGGTAGTTGAGTCCGACGACCAGGACGCCGTTCTCGAAGAAGCCCCGCACGATGTCCCGGGTCTTTTGGGTGTCGCGCACCATCAGCGGCACCACCGGGTGACGGCCGGGGATGCTCTCCAGGCCCAGGGTCTGAAGGCCCGCCCGGAGCTGCCCCACGCGGGCGTGCAGGTGAGCGAGGCGCGCCTGCCCCTCCGCCGAAGCGGCGACGCGGACGGCCGTGAGCGCCGCAGCACAGTCGGGCACGCCCAGGGGGTTGGTGTAGATGGTGGTGTCGGCCTTCTGCCGGACCGCCTCTACTACCGCGTTGCTCGACGCGACGAAGCCGCCGTTGACGCCGAAGGCCTTGCCGAAGGTGCCCACGAAGATGTCGGCCTGGGCGCCGACGATCTCCTCGGTGCCCCGGCCGGTGGCCCCGAAGGCCCCAACGCCGTGACTGTCGTCCACCACGGTGATCAGGCCCTCGCGGAAGCGCTCGCGGTGCGGGGCGAGGACCGCGTTGATCTGGTCGATGGGCGCGTGGTCCCCACGCATGGAGAACACACCGTCAAAGATGACGATGACGCGGTCCATGCCCTCGGGCACCGCCTCGATCGCCGCCTTGAGCTCCTCCATGTTGTTGTGGCGGTACACGGCCCGCTGTGCGCTGGGGACGCCCGCGATGCGCATCGCCCGGATGATGCAGTTGTGGTTCAGCTCGTCGCCGATCCAGTAGGTTTGTTTGGTGTGGAGGGCCAAGGCCACACCCAAGTTGGTGGTGTAGGCCGAATTGAAGCTGCGCGCGGCGGGCCGGCCCACGAAGGCGGCGATCTCGCGCTCAAGCTCCACATGGGCCTCGAAGGTCCCGTCGATGAACCGCACGGCGCCGGGGCCGGCGCCGAAGCGGTGGGTGGCTTCGTCGGCCGCCGCGATGACCGCCGGGTGCATCGACAACGACAGGTAGCTGTTGGCGTTCATGCGGAGGTAGGTCTGGTCACTCCCGCGCAGCCGGTAGCGGGGCCCCCGCTCGCCTTCTGCCGGGATCACCGCGTCGATCACGCGCTCTGGCGCCTTGGCGCGACCCTCGTCCGCGAGGCGCTGCAGCTCGGCGTCCAGCGCGCGGTTGAGCAAGTTCAACGACATGATGGAGCTCCAGGGCCTGACCACGGGGGGCCAGCCGATGCAGGTGGGGGGCGCGACCGGCTAGCCGCGCGGGACATGGCCTTCTGGCGGGCTCATCGCGATGGCCCCGCCGGTCAACACGGCGGTGATGACGTCCACGAGGCCCTCCACGTCGAGCGGCTCCTTGGCCAGGGCCGATTGAAACACCGGCTCCTTGACCATCCCGAGCACACAGCGCGCCAACAAGCCGGGGTGGAGATCGCGCACGATGCCGAAGTTCTGGCCCATGGCCAAGGCGCCTTCGATGCGCAGCAAGCCAAAGGAGTAGAACATCGCGAGGATCGCGTCGCCCTCCGGATCGATCCCGACGGCCTCGGCGAAGAGGATGCGGGCCACGTCCGGCGCACAGGCGGCGCGAACGACGTTGCCCACGTTGTTGTGCACTTGGGGCAAGATGTCCTGCTTCACGTCGATGGGTCGGGCCGCGGCCGCGACCTCCGCCATCAGCTCTTGCAGGACCTCTTGGAAGATCGCCCGCTTTGACTCGAAGTAGTTGTAGAAGGTCCCGCGGGCGACATTGGCGGCCTCGATGATGTGGCTGACGTTCGCCGCGTGGTATCCGCGCTCCGCGAAGACGTGGCGGGCGGCGGCGAGCAGCGAGCTGCGGCGGTCATCGGGGTTCATCGGGGCGCTGCGTGACATGCGGCGCGCCTAACCGGCCCGACGCGGGGACGGCGCCCACGGGGTCGACCTGGCTGGGACGGCGCCGCGGATGCACCAATTCGCTCGAATTTGATTGACAGGTCCGGCCGATCGCCCTATGGTCGCGCCAGTAGACTGACGTGTCAGTCTCTCCTGTTCTGCGGCACCGCCGGAGTGAGCCCATGCCCACCAGCCCCTTCTCCGAGTCCAGCGTCCACGAGGACATCACCCGCGACACCGAGGGCGGAGCGGGCTTGGCTGCGGCCCCGCACCACGGCGACGATCCGCTGGAGGGGCTCATCGGGAAGGCGCCGACCCACGCGGGTGTGCGCTGCATCACCATCGGCATGGACGTGGGCTCCACGACGGTGAAGGCGGTGGTCTGCGATCCCGTGACGCTGGAGATCCTCTGGTCCGACTACCAGCGCCACGAGACCCGGCAGCCCGAGAAGGTGCTGGAGCTGCTGGTGCGCATCGGGCACGACTTCCCCGACGCCAAAGACGTGCGGATTTTCGGCACCGGATCGGGCTCCGGGCCGCTGTGCGGGCCGCTCGGCGCCCGCTTCGTCCAAGAGGTCAACGCCGTCACGCTGGCGGTCGAGCGGCTCCACCCGGATGTGGGCGCGGTGATCGAGCTCGGCGGACAAGATGCCAAGATCATCATGTTCCGTGATCAGACCGACGAGGCCGGCGACAAGACCGGTGAGAAGACCGCGATCACCAGCATGAACGACAAGTGCGCCTCGGGCACCGGCGCCACCATCGACAAGTGCATGATCAAGGTGGGAATGGAGGCCGAGGCGGTGCGCCGCATCCGGTTCAACCCCAACAAGCTCCACCACGTCGCCGCCAAGTGCGGGGTCTTCGCCGAGACCGACATCGTCAACCTGGTCAAGAGCGGCATCCCCAGCGAAGAGATCATGAACTCGCTGGCCGACGCCATCGTTCACCAAAACCTCAGCGTGCTCACCCGCGGCAACACCCTCAAGCACAATGTTTTGCTGCTCGGCGGGCCGAACACCTACCTCCCCTTCTTGGTGGAGTGCTGGCGCCTCCGCATCCCCGAGACCTGGGAGAGCCGCGGCCACGTGTGGCCCCGCGACCGGCCGATCGAAGAGCTGGTCTACACGCCCGAGAACGCCCAGTACTACGCTGCGTTCGGCGCGGTCGTCTTCGGCCTCATCGAGACGCGCGACGACCCCAACATGGCCCGCTACCAGGGCATCAACGGGCTCAAGGACTACATCCTCAACGGCCGCGCCTCTCGGCTGGGCCAGACCGCCGCGGGCCCGTTGGTCAAAGATCTCAACGAGCTCGATCGCTTCACCCAGGACTACACCATCCCGCCCTTCATCGAGGCCACGTTCTCGCCGGGCGACGTGGTCCGCGGCGTCATCGGGCTCGACGGCGGCTCGACCAGCTCAAAGGCCGTGCTCGTCGACTACGAGACCGGCGAGGTGCTCTACAAGGCCTACACCCTGTCCAAGGGCAACCCCATCCAAGACACCAAGGAGATCCTCGCGGAGATCAAGCGCTACGTCGAAGCGCAGGGCGCGACCTTGGAGACCATGGGCTTCGGCGCCACGGGCTACGCCGCCAACGTGCTGGAGGAGAGCGTCAAGGCCGACGTCAACATCGTCGAGACGGTCGCGCACATGATGTCGGCGGTGCGCTTCGTGCCCCAGGCCGACGTCATCTGCGACATCGGCGGCCAGGACATCAAGGTCATCTTCCTCGCGCCGAGCAAGGACGGCGGTCGGGACGTCAAAGACTTCAAGCTGTCCAACCAGTGCAGCGCCGGCAACGGCATGCTGCTGCAGGCCATGGCCGACCAGTTCGGCGTCAAGCTGCACGAGTACGCTGAGACCGCCTTCGCCGCCGATCTCAGCCCCAAGTTCTCCTATGGCTGCGCGGTCTTCCTCGACGCCGACCGGGTCAACTTTCAGAAGGAGGGCTTCTCCGCCCCCGAGATGCTCGCCGGTCTGGCCAAGGTGCTGCCCAAAAACGTTTGGCAGTACGTGGTGCAGGTGCCCCGGCTCGCGGAGTTTGGGCGGGTCTTCGTGCTCCAAGGCGGCACGCAGCGCAACCTCGCCGCGGTCAAGGCCCAGGTGGACTACATCAAGGAGCGGGTGCCGGACGCTGAGGTCGTCGTTCATCCCCACTGCGGTGAGGCCGGCGCCATCGGCGCGGCGATGGAGACCCGGCGGGTGGTGCGGCGGCGGGGCTACAGCACCTTCATCGGGCTGGACCAAGCCATCGACCTGCAGTTTGAGTCACGCAACGATGAGTCGACGGTCTGCCACTTCTGCCCCAACAACTGCAGCCGCACCTTCATCGACACGCGCACCCCCGATGGTCGCACCAGCCGGTACATCTCGGGCTTCTCCTGCGAGAAGGGCACGGTGGAGAGCAAAGAGGCCCTCAAGGTCTTGGCGAAGGAGCGCAACACGCTCCGCAAGCAGTTCCCCAACCTCGTCGATGAGGAGGCGAACCTCGCGTTCAAGCACTTCTTTGAGTTTGAGCCGCTGCCCGCGGCGGGCAGCTCCAAAGAGGACGTGAGCGTCATCCGCCGCAGCCTGTTCCGCGTGGCCCGAAAGGTGCTCAACCGCGGCTTTCAGCGCAGCCATGTCAACCTGAGCGCCATCAAGATCGGCATGCCGCGGGTGATGAACCTGCACAGCCTCGGGCCCTTCTTCCGCACCTACTTCGAGACCCTGGGGCTGCCCCGGGAGAACCTCGTCTGGTCGCCGCAGACCACCGAGGAGCTGTGGGCCGAGGGTGGTCGCTACGGGAGCATCGATCCCTGCTACCCGAGCAAGGTCATCCAAGCGCACATCCACGAGCTCATCTTCCACGCCCACGCCGACGAGAAGCAGCTCCGGGGACCGCTCAACTACATCTACTACCCGTGCATCACCCACATGCCGACCTGGGTCGAGAACACGATGGACACGGCGTCCTGCCCCATCGTGGCCGGAAGCCCGCTGGTGGCCAAGGCCGCCTTCACCAAGGAGGTCGACTTCTTCGCGCGGGCGGGCATCGAGTACATCGACGACGCGGTCACCTTCACCGAGCGCAACCTGCTCAAGCGGCGCATGTTCTCGGTCTGGGGCCCGCGGCTCGGCGTGACCGAGGACGAGAGCGACTGGGCCGTCGATCAAGGCTACGCCGCGCTGGCGGAGTTCGACCGAATCCTCCAAGAGAAGGGCAAGGCCATCCTGGAGCAGGTGGAGCGGGAGGACCGCCTGGCCATCCTGGTGCTCGGGCGCCCCTACCACAACGATCCGGGCCTCAACCACGGCATCCCCGACGAGTTCCAGGTCCGGGGCTACCCGATCCTGTCGATGCGCAGCATCCCCAAGGACCGGGCCTGGCTCAAGCGCTACTTTGGCACGGTAGACCCGCTCGATATCAACGACGTCTGGCCGGAGAACTACAGCGCCAACAGCGTGCAGAAGGTGTGGGCCGCCCGCTTCGCTGCCCGCCACCCCAACGTCGCCGTGCTGGACCTCTCGAGCTTCAAGTGCGGCCACGACGCGCCCACCTACGGCATCGTGGACAAGATCATCTCCGCGGCCCGCACCCCCTACTCGGCCCTGCACGACATCGACGCCAACAAGCCCGGCGGCTCGATCGGCATCCGGGTCAAGACCTACACCTACAAGCTCAAGCTGGTCGAAGAGACCTTGCGGGACCAGTCTGCCGCCCGCGCGGAGCTGGCCCGCCGGCTCGCCGCCCGCCGTCAAGAGCTGGCCGCTGAGCTCCGGGCCAGCGCCCCCGCGGCCCGCTGAAGCCTGCTGAACCCCACCGCCTCCGAATCGCCAACCCCCGCCTGCACACCCGAGGGACGCCATGACCCAGATCAACGAGAACATTGTCGGTGACGCGATGCCGATCAACGAGCCCCTCTCGCCTGAGCTCGAAGCGGAGCTGGAGCGCCGCCTCGCGGCCTTCGCCGACGAAGAGCGCGAGCGCCTCGGCCTGAACCGCGAGCAGTACACCGAGCACGTCAACACGCACTTCACCGCCGCGCAGCGGGCCCACACCACCATCTTGGTGCGCGGGCTCACCCTGGCGCACGACGACATGGTGGCGGCCGCGCTCCGGGGCCTCGGCTACAAGACCCAGCTGATGGACGAGCCGGACAACGCCGCGCTGCAGTTCGGCAAGGAGTTCGGCAACCGCGGGCAGTGCAACCCCACCTACTTCACGGTGGGCAACCTCGTGAAGCACCTCGTCAAGATGCGCGACGAGGACGGTGTTCCGACCGCCAAGATCCTCAGCGACTTCCTGTTCGTGACCGCCGGCGCCTGCGGTCCCTGCCGCTTCGGCACCTACGTCACCGAGTACCGAAAGGCGCTGCGGGACGCTGGCTTCGACGGGTTCCGGGTGCTGTTGTTCCAGCAGCAGGGCGGCATCAAGCAGGCCACCGGCGAGGCCCTCGGCCTGCAGATCAACAAAGACTTCGCGCTCGGCCTCGTGCGGGCCATCATGGCCGGCGACGTCATCAACCTCCTCGGCTACCGCCTGCGGCCCTACGAGCTCAAGGCCGGCGCCACGGACGCCGCCATCGCGCAGAGCAAGGACATCGTCCGCGCGGCCTTTGAGCAAAACGCCAACGTGGTCAGCGCCCTCATCAAGTGCCGGCGCTTGTTTGGGGCGGTGGCCACCGACCGCGGCGTGCCGAAGCCGAAGGTGAGCGTCATCGGCGAGTTCTGGGCCATGACCACCGAGGGTGACGGCAACTACCACCTTCAGCGCTTCCTGGAGGGCGAGGGCGCCGAGGTCGACGTCCAGAGCGTCACGGCCTGGATCTTGTTCATGATCTGGGAGAACAAGTACGACACGCTCAGCCGGATCGACCTGCGGGAGCACGACGATGCCCGAAAGGGGCTCGCCGGCAAAGACGGGACCAAGAAGCTGTGGGTCCTGGCGGCGGCCGACAAGATCGTTCGGGCCAACTTCCAGCTGTACGCCAACGCCATTGGTTTGCACGGCTACACCCTGCCCAACATGGACGAGATCGCCGCCTTGGCCAAGCCCAGCTACGGCAACGAGGTCCGTGGCGGCGAGGCCCACATGGAGGTCGGGAAGCTCGTCCACTACATCGAGGACAAGCTCAACCACATGACCCTGTCGGTGAAGCCCTTCGGCTGCATGCCGAGCAGCGGCGTGTCCGACGGCGTGCAGTCCTTCGTCGCGTCCAAGTACCCGGAGGCCATCTTCTTGCCGATCGAGACCACGGGCGACGGCGCGGTCAACGTCTACAGCCGCGTGCAGATGATGCTGTTCAAGGCCCGCCAGAAGGCCCGCGAAGAATTCGAGCGGGCGCTCACCGAGAGCGGCCTGGACGAGGCGACCTTCAAGGCGCGGGTGCAGGGCAGCCGCCGGTGGCGGGGCGGCATGCTGCAGCCCAAGCACCGCGGCGCGGCGACGGCCACCAACCTCGTCTACGCCGTCGCCGACTAAGGCTCAGCCGGGCGGCCGGGCGCGCGCGCAGGCGCTCGGACCGCCCTCCTGCCGGCCATGGGGCGCGGGACAAAGTGTTCAGATCAACGGCTCCAAAGCATTGGTTTAGGGCCAGAGTCCCCGCTCATCGGCCAGCAGCCCTGCTTCCAGCTCCGCCAGCTTGGCGCGCAGCTCGGCCTGGGCCAGCGGCTCCACTCCGGTGACGACCGGCAGCGCGGCCCGCGCCTCGGCCAGCGCCTGCGCCTGTGCCCGGATCGCCCCCAGCGCTGCCTCCAGCCCGAGGGCCTGGGCGGCCTCGTCCGTGGCCACCTGGGCCGCGACGGCGGTGGCGGCGGCGCTCGCGACCGCCGCGAGGGCCCTCTGCTCCCGCGACTCTCCGATGCTCCCGTCGAGGAGGGGCAGCCGGACGGCGAGCGAGACCTGCGCCCCGGGGGTCGGGCCGCCCTCGACGCCGGCTTGCACGAAGTCGAGCCGCGGGAGCGTGCGGGCCCGGGCGATGCTGGCCTCGGCGGTGATCACCTGGGCCTCGGCGGCCGCGGCGCTCTGGTCGTCCGCCGGGGCGGCCCGGGGCGCTGGGGGTGGACCGTCGAGCTGGAGCGGGGTCGTGGCGCCCAGCCCCAGGGTCGCGCGCAGCGAGGCCTGTTCGGCGGCGAGGGTCGCTGCGGCGGTCCGGACGCGGCCCGCGGCCTCCACTGCCTTGATCTTCGCGGAGACGACGTCCAGCGCGGTGTCGACGCCGAGCTCGGCCCGGCGGCTGACCCCCGCCGCGACGGCCGCCCAGGCCTGCTCCGCCTCCTGTCGGCGGGCCAGCTCGGCCTCCAACAGCAGGATGGTCGCGAAGCTCCGCTCCACGCTCCACTCGATCTCGGCGGCGAGCGCCCGCTCGGTGGCCGTGGCCTCGGCCGCGACCGCCGACTCCAGCCCGCGCTCGGCCACGCCCACCGCGAGGCCCTTCCAGCGGAGGCGGAGCGCGGCCTCGGCCCGCGGCGTGCCCGCTCCGTTGAGGTCCGACTCGCTCAGGCGCAGCTCCAGCCCGTCGGCCGTGGTGGCGCGCCCGATGGACAGGGCCGCGGCGCGCTCCCCCTCCGCGGCCACGAGGGCCGAGCGGCGCACGGCGGTCTCCTTGGCCTCCGCGAGGCTCAGCGCCGCCTCCGAAGCGGCCGCGCCGCCGTGGAGGGCGCTCCCCAGCAGCACACACAGGAGGAGCGAGGACCCGCGGGCCTTCACCGTTCGCCCTTGGCTTGTGCGCCGCTCGACGCGTCCGGCTGCGCGGCAGCGGGGGGGCCGCTGGTGAGCTCGACCACAACCCGCTGCCCCGGCATCATGTCGGCGCCGGCGCTGAGCTCGACGTAGGCGGCGCGGCCGAAGCTCGGCCAGGGCGTCGGCAGGGCGCAGCGGCCGGCGCGGGCGGCCTGGGCCGGCGCGATGGACTCGACCGCCGAGCCGAGATCCACCACGGCGCCCGCCACCGCGGGGCCGCCAGTCCGGGGGTGGACCAGGACCTGATCGCCCTCGCTGACGTCGTCCTCCGCCTCGGACAAGCAGAGGATGACCCGCGAGCTGCGCGCGGCCACGACCCGCATCAGCGGCTCGCCCTCCTTCACCCACTGGCCCGGCGCGGCGAGGACGCCGGTCACGCGGCCGTCCACCGGCGACCGCAGCACCGCCGCGGCGAGCTGCTGGTCAATCAGCCCGAGCTGGGCGTCGAAGACCGCGAGCGTCGGGTCGACCTCGGGCGGGGCCTCGTCGGCGCCGGTGCCCGCGCTGAGCGCCCGTCGCTGGGCGTCCAGCCCGTTGATCTCCGCCTGAAGAACGCCGATCCGCAGGTCGAGCTCCTGGAGGGTGGTCGCGGGCTCCAGGCCCTCGGCCACGAGCTGGGCCAAGCTGGCCCGCTGCGCCAGTAGGGCGCGCCGCTCCGCCTGGGCCGCGCTGACCTGGCCTGCGACCACGGCGAGATCGACATCGGCGCGACGGGCGCGGTCCTCGGGTGCGCCGCGCTCGAAGCGCCCCTCGCCCTGCCACTGGCCGCGCTCGGCCACGACGAGGCGGCGTTGGGCTTCGAGTTCAGCGGTGTCCATCCGCGCCAAGACATCGCCGGCGTGGACGCTCTGGCCGTCCATCACCCCGAGCTCCGCGATCATCGCCCGCCGCGGCGCCGACAAGGTCACGCTGGGCGTATCGACATAGCCGCCAAGCCGAGCGCGCAGGCCGAAGCCGCCCTGCATGGCCGCACCGCCCAAGGCGGCGACGGTGAGGGCGAGCAAAAGGACCGCGCCGAGGGGGCCTTGGAGCCGATCGACGATGGGGAGGCCGTAGTTCAATGCGAAGGCTCCATCGGGCTGGGTCAGAGCTCGAGGGTGGGATCTTGGACGTGGAGGCTCACGTCCGTCAAGCCGTCAACGGACTGGAGGGCAGAGACCAGAAGGGCCCGACCCACGCCATCCTTGAGGTGGACTTGGTAGGCGTGCTCCATTCGTTTGCCCTGCTCGACCTCCCGCATGGTGATGAGCACGAAGCGGCGGGTGTGGGCCTGCAGGGCTTGGCCGACCGCGGCCGCGACCTCGGGGCTGGAGGGCGTGAAGAACCGCACCATGCCGTCCAGCTGGGTGCGGGCGCCGAAGCCGATGACATGAAGGCCCACCGCCGCGAGCGCGAAGGCGACGGTCCCGCCGATGGCGACCACGGGGGCGCGCAGCCCGCAGACCAACCCAACGCCCAAGGCGGCGAACAAGAACACGACGTCTCGCGGATCACGGAGCGTGGTGCGGAAGCGGATGATCGACAAGCCCCCGGCGATGCCGATGCCGGCCGCGACGCTGTCCCCGAGGGCCAGCATCAGCATGCAGGTGACCAAGGAGCCCAGCGCCATGCCCTGCACGTGGCCGCGCGCGTAGGACAGCCCGCGGAAGGTGTAGGTGTAGACGCCGGCGATGACCTGTGACAGGGCAAAAGCCAGGGTGAAGGCGATGACGCACTCGCGCCAGCCCACAGGGCCGGAGCCGGCGCCGAACAGCAGGGCGTTCATGCCCACCTCCGCGCGGGGTCGCGGATCGGGGTCGCCGCGTAGACCTCGTCGATGCCGTGGGCGTACTTGGAGTAGGCTTGGCGAGACAGCCCGAGCCGATCGACCACCGACACCATCCAAGAGGGCGCACGTTCGCCGAACTTGAGCTCCAGCACGCCGATCGCGTCCCAGGTTCGGGTGCGGTCCGGCGCATCGAGGGCCCGCCATGCGTTGGGCTGGGGCTCGAGGCTCCAGGCGGACGCCGCCTGCGCGCGCACCGCGAAGTCAACGCTGACGCGGGCATAGTCCTCAAAGCGGCCCATCCAGGCCCGCCGCTTGTACTCCACCAACACCTTGGGCTCCAACGCGTGACGCAGGCATAGGTTGGAGAAGGGCGCGACGGGGTCCGACGCCTCGCAGGGGGGCCCGCCCCGGGCCGCCGCGACCTCGGCCCACCGCGCCGTGCTGATCTTGCGGCGCCACTTGCGGATCACGTCGCCCGTTCGGCGCTTGATCTCGAGGTAGGCCCGGCCGTCCCCGACCGCCGGGTAGCAGCGGACCCGGACCTTGAATCGATCGACGGCTTCGAGATCATTGGCGTGGTACAGGCGCAAGTCGTGGGTGTCCAGGTAGAGCGAGCGGATCGGGTAGGTGCCGTCGGGGCCCAAATTCTGGTCCAAGGCACACCAGGGGACCAGCAGGCTGCCCAGGGCCTCGAGGCGGTCCATCGTCAGCAGGTATTTGAATTCCCGCCGAGGAGGGATGGACGGCAGCGGCACGGCAAGGACCTCGCAGCGAGCAACGGCCCGCGCGGCAGCCATTGTGGCACGACGGTGACGTCGATGTCAAGCGCCCGGGGGACAGTCCGCCCGGCAGAGCCCTCGGATTTCCCCGCAGCGCCCCGCTGGACCGAGCCCCGCTGGACCGGGCCCGCTAAATCGCGCTCAGCGGCGGCGTCGGCCCAGCGCCAGGCCCAGCGCCGCGAGCCCGCCCCACAGCCCGAGGCGGCCGCTCGTGGCGCCGCTCGCGCAGGCCACGGCCTTGCCCGGCTCGGTCGTCGCCTCGGGGTTGGCGGCCCCGCCGTCGTCTTCGTCGAGGGTGACCCCGCCGTCGCTGCCCGAGCCGTCGTCCGTCGCGCCCGCGTCCCCCGCGTCGCCTTCGCCGGCGGTGCCGGTGTCTTCGGTTCCGGCCCCGCCGGTGCCCGCGCCGCCCCCGCTGGAGCCGCCCGAAGAGCCGCCGCCGCTGGAGCCGCCGCCGCTGGAGCCGCTGTCCCCGCCGGAGACGCCGCCCATCTCGTCCTCGATCCAGCCGAGCACCGAGTCCACGCGGGTGATGCCCGCGGCGGCGTCGGGGCTGTCGCAGACGACCCGGCTGCTGCCGGAGATCATGAAGCCGAAGGAGTTGATCCCGACCAGCTCCATCGTGCCGCCGTCGTCGCGCAGCGCCGCGCCGCCGGAGTCTCCCGAGCAGATGTTGGCGCCGCCCTCGCTGTCCCAGGTGATGATGAGGCCGCTGTAGTACTCGTAGATCGGCACATCCACGGTGCGCTTGGTGCCGGAGCCCGAGCCCGAGTCGCTGCTGATGCCGAAGCCGACGTAGGTGATGTCGGTCTCGACCCAGCTCGAGTCCACCCGGTCCGAGTTCATCGGGATCGGCGTCACAGACCGCATTCCGCCGTCGCCGAGCTGCAGCACCGCCGCGTCGTTGTAGGGCAGCGAGTAGTCGGGGTGCGCGGCGTAGTAGACGACCGGCTTGTAGTCGATCCAGCCGGTCTCGCTGTAGATCTCGGTGCCGGCGACAAAGTAGATGTCGTAGCCGTAGCGAACGTAGGCCTCGATGCCCTCGGTCACGCAGTGCGCGGCGGTCACGACCCACTCGGCGTCGACCAAGGTGCCCGAGCAGAAGGACTGCAGATCGCCATAGCGCTCGTTGTAGCCGACGATCGCGCCGACGGCCTCGTAGCCGGAGGTCGTCACCCCGCCGATGATCGGGGGCGCCTCTCGGGCGGCGGCCGGGCCAGCGACCAGCAGGAGGAGCCCGGACAGCGCGAGCGGAGAGCGGTTCATCTGGACCTCAGGGGCGAATGGGGGGCCGGCGGCGGGGCCCGCGCAGCAGCGGGGCGCAGCGACGGCGTCCTGGACCGCGACGAAGATAGCCAACCCCCTGCGGACCGTCCGCCCTCGGGTGGGGCCAGCGCTCGTCCTTCACCGCGCGCTGACAGGCGGCCGACCGGCGACCGACCGGGCTCAGCCCTCGCCCTCCCAGGCGTCCAACGAGAGCCCAGGGAAGACCGGGTCTCTGGCCAAGGCGGCGGCGCGCACGGCGCGGAGCTCGGGCTCGGCGGGTCGGCCCGCGGCCGCGTCCTCGGCGAGGTTGCACAGCACGTCAAAGTCGTCGAGGTGCCCGGAGAAGCGGCGGATGCCGTAGTCCACCGCGCCGCCGGTGCGGACCACGAAGGGCCAGTCGCTCGCCTGCACCAACAGCAAGGAGCGGGCCGCCTCCCGCAGGTGCTCGGCCGCCGCAGGGTCGGCGCCGGCCTGGGACAGCCGCCACCGCAGGCCGAGGAAGCGGTCTTCGGCGCGGTAGAGCGCCTCCCACATCCACTGCGTCTGATCATTGAGCCAGACGCGGTTGTCGCCGCCAGCACCCCAGCTCCCCTCGGGCAGCCAGACCACCTTGTCGGGCGGCGCGGCCTTGAGCACGCCCTCGGCGGTGCTGACCTGGATGTCGGGATCGGCGTGCAGGCGCAGCAAAACGTCGCGGAGGAAGCGCGGGCCCTCGTGCCACCAGTGGCCGAACAGCTCGGCGTCGAAGGGCGCGGTCACGCAGCCGGCGCGGCCGGTGTCGGCCTTGTGGGCCACGAGCCGGGCGCGCACCCGCTCGGCGAAGTGCGAGGCCTGGCTGAAGGTCGCGGAGCGGACCGCTTCGGGCTCGTAGAGGGCCTTGTCGCCGAGATCGGCCTTGCGGTCGGTGACCCGCCAGTAGCGGTGCCCGTCGCCGTCCTTGCGGCGGTGGAACTCGAGGTAGCGGCCGTCGCCGGGGTAGCCCCCGTCGGCTTGCCAGACCTGCTCGCTCACGTCGGGGTGCCGGGCGAAGGCCGTGACGTGGCTTTCGCCGCCGTGGGTGCCCACCCGGTGGGGCTCCATCACGCTGCGCCAACCGCGGCTGCCGTCGAGGTTCGCCTCCTCCCAGCCCACTTTTCGGAAGCGGCCGGCCTCGACGACGCCCTCGGAGCGGGCGCTGGCAAAAAGGTGGGCATCGACGAAGAAGTGCGTCACGCCGTTGTCTTCGAGGATGCGGTCCACCCCGGCCCGCAGCACCTCGCCGCCGAGGCCGCCCACGGGCGGGCGCCAGGCCCCGGTGGGCCGGAAGCTGCACTCGGGCAGCCAGATGCCCCGCGGGCGGAAGCCGAGGTGCCGCTCCGAGCTCGCGAGGCCGATGCGGAGCTGCGCGGCGATGCACCGATCATGCCGGGTCAAGGCGGCGAACCCGTGGGTGGCGAAGCCAGAGAGCAGCTCCAGGTTGCCGGCGCGGGCCTGCGCGGCGAAGGCGCCGACGAGGTCACGATCCACCCGCAGCCAGCGGGCGCGGAGCAGCTCCAGCTCCTCGGCCCAGTGCCGGGCGATGGGGGCCAAGGTCGGGTCCGCCTGGTCGTCTTTGGCGCGCTTGAGGCGATCTTCGAGGTAGCCATCGACCAAGCGCTGCAGGGCCGGGCTGCGGAGCTGCTCCAGCAGGATGGGCGTGATGCCCAGCGTGAGGCCCGAGGGCAGGCCGGCCTCGGCGAGCTCCTCCACCACCCCGAGGAGGGGCAGGTAGACGCCGATCACCGCCTCCAGAAGCCAGTGCTCGCCGTGGGGCCAGCGGCCGTGGTGGAGGACGTAGGGCATGTGCCCGTGCAGCGCGAGGACCAAGCGGCCGAGGGGTGGGTGCATCGGGCCTCCGGCGTGCGGCCTATCCATCCAGGGGGCCTCGGGCACCTGCCCGGCCGCCGCTCAGCGCCGGAGCAGCTCGAGGCGGGCGGTGCGCCGCTGCCGCTCCTCCCCCCACAATGAGAGCGCGAAGTCCAGGCCCAAGCAGATCCCCTGAAAAGCGGCCACGATCTGCCCGTCTCGCTCCAGCGGCCCCTCGATGGGGTGGTGCAGCAAGCGCACCGCCGGCTCCACCTGAACCCGCAGCAGGGCGCCGAGATCGCCGAAGCGCAGGCCAATGTCAGCGACCCCCTGCACCTCGCCCACCGCGGTCCAGGGCTTGGGCGGCGCGCCGGGGGTGTGGAGGCTGCGTTCGGCGCTGATGGATCCGTCCAAGTTGACGTTGAGCTCGACCAAAAGGTGCAGATCCACCGGCTCCCGCGACCGGTTGACCAGCTCCCACTCCACCTCGATGGTGGGGCCATCGCCGAAAAAGGCCATCCTGCGGGTGATCTGGATCATGCCGTCCGGAGCGCCGGCCCGGGCGACCGAGGCCTCGCGCACCAGCACCACCCGCGCGACCCGCGCACCAGCGTCCGTCGACGGGTCCGCAGCCTGGCCCTCGGAGTCGGCGCGCTCCACCCGCCACGCGGCCGGCCGGCGGTCGCCGACCTCGGGGGCCTGGCCCCGCCACAGCGCCCGGGCGTCCAGGCCGTCGGCCATCAAGCGCTCGACGAAAAGGTGCCGTAGGTGGGTGTCTTCGTAGGCGAGGTGGGCGGGGTCGCCCGCGGCGCAGCGGGGCGCGGCCGGCGGCGGGATCGGTCGAAGTGGGGCCTCGGCGGAGGGATCTCCGGAAGGATCGCTGCCCAAGCCCAGCGAGGGCGCGACCGGCAGCGAGGGCGCCACCGGCAGCGAGGGGGCCGGAGGGAGCGAGGGCGACGGGTGGAGCCTGCCGGTGCGCCCCGGGTCGGTCTGCTCGTCGAGCGCGTCGTCGCCAAGGTCGTTGATGCCCTGCAGCGCGTCGTCTTCGAGGGGGAGCAGCTCCGGCAGGCTGGCCGCCGCCCGGAGCGCGGCGTGGCCGAGGCGGGCCTGGCGCTCCATCGTATTGACCAGGTTGCCCATGCCCGCCACCGCGAGCAGGTCGACGCCGCCGCCCTCCCGCGGTCGGAGGCGGAGCAGCCAGCG
>CANHON010000050.1 GCA_947462115.1 Deltaproteobacteria bacterium
CAGCGAGATCACGGACTGGTTGACGTTCTTGGCCTGGGCGAGGGCCGCGACGCCGGCCTGCTGCATGATCTGCAGCTTGGTCAGGTTCGCGGTCTCGGTGGCGAAGTCGGTGTCGATGATCTGGCTGTTGGCCGAGCTGAGGGCCTCAACGCTGATCTGGGCGTTGTTCAGCGCGCTCTCCATGCGGTTCTGCACGGCGCCGAAGACCGAGCGGGTCGAGTTGACCGAGCCGATCGCGGTGTCGAGCATGCTGAGGGCCTGCAGGGCGCTGCCGGAGCTCTGCAGCGAGATCTGGGAGATGCCGAGACCGCTGGTGGTCAGGTCGCCCAGGGTGATGACGATGCGGCTGTTGGCGTCGGCGTTGATGCCGACCTGCACGTTGATCGTGGAGATGACGCCGTTGCCGATCAGCACGCCGTTGAACTCGGTGACCTGCGCGATGCGGGACACCTCGGAGCGGAGCTGCACGAACTCGTCCTGGATGAACGAGCGCTCGTCGTTGCCCAGCGTGTCGGAGCCGGACTGAACGGCCAGCTCGCGCATACGCTGGAGGATGTCGGTGACCTCGTTGGCCGAGCCTTCCGCGGTCTGGATGATGCTGATGCCGTCGTTGATGTTCCGCATCGCGGTGCGGGTCGAGCCGATCTGGGTCTCGAGGTTGGTCGAGACGCCGAGGTTGGCGGCGTCGTCGGCGGCGCGGTTGACGCGCATGCCGGTCGAGATCCGGGCGAGCGAACCGGTCAGGCCCTTGTTGGTGCGGGTGAGCTGGCCAGCGCCAGTCTGAGCGGCGACGTTGGTACGAATGGACATCATGGGGCACCTCGGAGGGGCACACGTTCTTGAGCGAGCCCGAGCGTTGATTCGCGGGGGCACACTTTGGAGATCAGGGCGCGACGACCGCCCCCTGATTCCCCGAGACATCTAACGACAATCGGGCTCCAGATCGCAACTGTCCGGTATCGAAAGTACGAAAAATGCACCGCCATACGGTGTTGTGCGCACAGCGCGCCGCCGCGGCGGCCCCGCACCGCGCCCGGCCAAAAAACGAGACGGGCCGCCCACGAAGGGCGACCCGCTGTCGGTGTCGGGGCGAGCCGCTCGCCGCCGACCTGCTGCGCCTACATCCGGCTAAACAGCGTCTGACCGCGGCTGGAGGCGGTCACGGCGAGGGCGGCTTCGAAGGCGGTCTGCACCTCAAAGAGGCGGGTGTAGGCCTGGATCGAATCGGCGTTGGTGAGATCCGACTCCAGCTGGCCGAGGTGGACCCGCAGCCCCTCGTTGATCTCCAAGGAGTCGTCCGAGCGGGTCATCTGCCCGCCGATGGTGGTCCGCGCCTGGGAGAGCTGGTCCACGGCGTCGTCGATCCCGTCGATCGTCGCCCGCACGTCATCGGCGTTGCCGGTGCCCAGCGCGGTGACGAGGTCTTGGATCGCCGTGATGATGTCGCCACCGCCCTGCAGGAGGGCGCTCCCGTCAAAACCGGTCGCGACCGTCAAGCCGTTGCCGACCTCGGTGACCGGCTGGCCCGCATCGCCAAGGTAGGCGCCGGTCGCCGTGTCGTAGGCCTCGTTGTTGTAGGAGTTGCCGGCGAAGATGTACCGCCCGCCGAGGTTGGTGTTGGCGAAGATCAGCACCCGCTCGAGCACCGCCTGCCCGGTGATGACGCTGTCCACGCGGGTCTGGTCGTTGTAGGTGTCGTTGCCGAGCTGGACGGCGAGCTGGCGGGCCTCGGCGAGGGCGTTGGACATGCCAGAGAGGGCCTCGTCCGCCGCGCTGTGCACCGACGTGGCCCACGATGCGTTGCCCACGAAAACGTCGACGTCCTGGGCCTGCTCACGGACCCGGTGCACCTGCGTCGTGCGGGCCGGATCATCGCTGGCCTTTTGGTAGCGCAGCCCGCTCGCCGCCTCCAGCTGGGCGCGCGCCATGGTGCGGGCCATCAAGCTCGTCTGGCGGGTGATCGCGCTCAGGCGGCCATGAAAAGTGGTGCGGATCTCAGCCATGGTCGTCGCTCACTCTGCGGCGCCAGCGTCGCGCATCAGGCCCCGAGGCCGATGAGCACGCCGAGCAGGTCGTTCGTGGTGGTGATGACGCGCGCGCAAGCCTCATAGGAGGCCTGCCAAGCCATCAAATTGCTGGCCTCTTCATCCAGATCAACGCCCGAGATGGACTCCCGCAGCGCGTCGATGTCGCTGAGCTCCACGCCATAGCGGTCGCTCTCGAGTTGGGCACGGGACACGTCCCGGCCGACCCGCGCGTAGATGTCCGCGAGGGCATCCCCTGCCGTGCGGGTAGCGCCGCTGAACAGCTGGCTCCCCTCCTGATCGATCAGCTGCGCGAGGTTGCCGCCATCGCCGGCGGCAGCCGTCGCGGCCGCCGCTGCAGCGAACAGATCCGGGTCCGCCGCGAGCGCGAGGTCCACCGCGAAGGTCGAGGCCTCTGCCCCCACCGTGACCGTGAACATGTCGCCGCCCGCCACGCCCGCGGCGTCGAAGCCCAAGGCGTGCTGGGTGTTGGTCTCGGTGACGAAGGTATCGACCCAGGTGTTGAGGTCGGTGAGGTAGGCGTCGGCCTGGGTCGAGGCCGTGAGCAGCCCGCCGAAGCGGCCGCCGAGCTGGGTGGTGACGTCCACCACGCCGCTGTCGGTGGAGAGCTCGACCTTGGGCAGCCCGCCGGGGTACTGGGTGAGGCTCAGCGAGCGGGCGTTGGGCCCGGAGACGACCGCGTGCCCCTCGATGAGCAAGGTGGCTTGGCCGTCCGCCTGGAACTGGGCCGTGACCCCGATGGTGCCCGCGAGCTCGTAGATCAGCTGGTCGCGCTGGTCTTGGAAGTCGGCGCGCCCAAGGCCGGTGGTGGAGGAGCCGATGAGGCGGTTGAGGTCTGCCACCTCGTCGAGCTGGCGCTGCACCTCGATCATGGCCTGATCGAGCTCCTCGTAGATCGCGTCCCCCGTCGCGGTGAGCGAGTCGGCGGCCTCATTGAAGCCCCGCGCCAGCCGATCGGCGCTCACCAGCATCTCCTGGCGGCGGGAGCGGTCGCTCGGATCGGCGGTCAGCGAGTTCAGATCGTCGAAGTAGTCGTCGAGGAGGTTCGACAGGCTCGCGCCCGAGGTGGCGTCGAAGGTGTTCTCCACCGACGAGAGCGCGAGGTAGCGCGACGAGGCCTCGGACTCCCGGCCCGTCGAGAGGGCGAGGCGCTTGTTGACCAGATCGTTGGCGATGCGCTTGACCTCGGAGGTGCGGGCGCCCTGCCCGAAGGCCACACCGTAGCGATCGACCGGGTCGGCCGTTTGTACCCGAACGCCCCGCTTGGTGTAGCCAGGCGTGGTGGAGTTCGCGACGTTGTGCCCGACGACAGCGGTGCCGGTCGTCGCGACCCGCATGCCGGTGACGCCGGTGTGGAGGGCGTTGAGCAAGCTCATGCGTGGGGACCTTTGAAGCGCCCGTCGGGGCGATAAGTGGCGGAGGCTTCGGAGTGCGGACGGATGCCCTCGATGACCCCGAGGCCGACTTCGAGCACGTGCATGCAGCGGCCGTCGATCTCGTTGAGCTGATGGAGCAGGTCCACAAGGGCGGGGTCACCGTGGGCGCTGGCCCGCTCGTGGTCCTCGGCCAAGCTGATCTCGAAGGCGAGATCCTGACGCGCGGCGGTCGCCTCTTGGAGCGCCGTCGGGTTGAGCGACAAAGCGGCGTCGAGCTGAAGCTCGGCCACCGCCACGAGGTCTCCAACGATGTCGTGGAGCGTCCGGGACACGCTCACAGTCCGGCGAGGATCGCGTCCACCGCGGCGTCGAGCTCGGCCTCGTTGAGCAGCGCGCCGCTCATCAGGTCTGCGCGGGCCTTGGCCACCTCATCGGCGCGGATCGACTCCAGGCTGGTGGCGGCGGCGCGGGTGCTGTCTACGAAGCGGGCGCCCGTGGTGAGCAGGACCTGCTTGGCCACGCTCTCTCGGCGGCTCTCCACGCTCGCGCGCGCGCGGCCCTGGACGCTCTCGCGAACCGGCGCCGGCATCGAACCTTGGATCTTCATGTCGCCCTCCTACTACAAGGCTCTTCGGATGATCCGCCCGCGGATTTGAACACCGGGGCCGATCTATCGATGAAGTTCCTCTTCGTGCTCCCAGCCGTAGGCGCGCAGAGGATCGACCTGCTCGCCATTCTGACGAAGTTCGAAGTGCAAGTGCGGCCCCGTGGAGCGGCCCGTGCTGCCGACCGTCGCGATCGTCTGGCCCGGCTGCACCCGCTGCCCCACCTGCACCTTGAGCTGCTCGCAGTGGCCGTAAAGAGCCTCGGTACCATCCGCGTGCTCGACGACCACGGCGTTGCCATAGCCGCCCCGCCAGCCCGCTGCGCGCACCACCCCACCCTCGACCGCGCCGATCGGCGAGCCGGAGGGCGCCGCGATGTCGAGGCCTTTGTGGTGGCGCTTGCCCTCGCCCAGCGGATCGACGCGGAGACCGAAGCCGGAGCTCAGGCGGCCGATGAGCGGGAGGATCCCGGCCCGCTGCCCCGGAAAAGGCAGCAGGGGTCCGCCGGGGCGACCGACGCGCTCCGCGCCGCCGAAAGGCCGGGGGACGCCGAGCCGGGAGGGGCTCAGCTCCCCGCCGGGCATCGCGGCGACGAGGGCGTCGGACAAGCCGAGGCCGGGGCCCATCGAGATGCGCTCCGCCAGCTCCTCATCGAACAGCTCGGAGAACATGTCCATGGCCGGACCCGCGAAGAGCCCGTCAGGCACGGTCTTCCGCATCTCGCGGACCATCATGCGGGCGAGGTAGGTCTCGAACTTGTCGGCCGCCTCGCGGGTGGTGCGGGCGCGCTCCAGCTCGGCGCTGTCTTCGCGGAGGCCACTCAGGGCGGCCGCGTCGGGCCGAATTCCACCGATGCTCATGGCGTGTCGCTCCCTTTAGGCCCTAGAGGACCTCGACCTCAGCCTGAAGCGCGCCGGCCGCGCGGATGGTCAGCAAGATCTGGATGAGGTCCCGCGGCTTGACGCCGATGGCGTTGAGCGCGGTCACCAGCTCCTCGACCGTCGCCCCCTGGACCATCACGAGCTTGCCGCTCTCTTCGGAGGCCTCCAGCGCGCTGTTCTGGGTGGTCGCCGTGCTGCCCCGCCCGAACGGGTTGGGCTGGCTCACCGCGTTCTCTTGCTGCACCAGGATGTTGAGGCCGCCGTGGGCGACGGCCACCGGCGAGACCCGCACCTGCGCGCCCATGACCACCGTGCCGGTGCGCTCGTTGACCACCACCCGCGCGAGCGCGTCGGGCTGCAGGTCCACCATCTCGAGCTCGGCGATCATCTCGACCTGGCGGGTGATGTAGCGGGGCGGAACCCGCACCACGACGGTGCCCCCGTCCCGCGGCCGGGCGAGGTCCTCGTCGAAGGCGTCGTTGATGGCGTCGGCCATGCGCATGGCGGTCGTGAAGTCGGGCTCGTGGATGATCCACTCCAAGGCCGACTGCTGGTCGATCAACAGGCGGTTGGGGTTCTCCTTCTCGACGATGGCGCCCTGGGCGATGCGCCCCACGTTGGGGAAGTTTTTGCGGGCCATGCTGCCCGATTGTTGGGCGTTGAAGCCGCCGATCACCAAGGGGCCCTGGGCGGTGGCGTAGACCTCGCCGTCCGGGGCCGCCAGCGGCGTGAACTGCAGCACGCCGCCCTCCAGCGAGGTCGCGTCGCCGGAGCTGCTGACCTCGACGTCAATCTGGTGGCCCGACCGGGCGTGGGCGGGGAGCCGCGCCGTCACCATCACCACCGCCACGTTCCGGGCCATCACCTCCTGCGGGGTGACGGTGAAGCCCATGCCCTGCAGCCGGTTGACCAGCGCCCGGATCGACGCCCGGTTCTGCATGGTGTCACCGGTGCGGTTGAGGCCCGTGACCAGGCCATAGCCGATGAGCATGTTCTCCCGGGCGCCGTAGAGGCTCGCGATGTCTTTGACCCGCGCGGCTTCTGCGGCGGGTGCGGCCATCGACAGGACGAGCGCGAGCGCCCATGCCGGGATTGAACGACGGTGGCGAACGCGAGGGGCGAGGGCGGAGGGCACGGGCTTCTCCATCAAAAGGGCCATGCGTGGTCGACCACGCGGGTGCCGAGGCCGGGCCCCTGCTTGTCGGAGACCACGCCGCCGCCGGAGAGCTGCAAGGTGGCCTCGGCGACAAAGTCGCTCTCGATGGTGTTGTTGGCCTGGATGTCGCGCGGTCGGATGATCCCGGTGAGCACGAGGTAGGTCGTCTCCCGGTTGGTGCGGACCTCCTTCCAGCCGTAGATCTTGAGGTTGCCGTTGGGGTACTTCTCGACCACCCGGCAGGTCAGCGCCCCGGTGACCAAGCCCTCGCGGGTGGTCTTGCCGTCGCCGCGGAACTCGGAGCCGCCGGTGGCGGCCAAGGACAGCTCGCCGCCGAGGTTGGGGTTGGTGCGGGCCGCGCCCTCCACCACGCCGAACAGCTTGCTGACGCTGCCGCCCACGGTGCTCTCGCGGCGGGTGGCGGTGTCGGCGGCGGCCTCGGCGCGGGTGCGCTCGGAGATCCGTACGGTGATGAGATCACCGACCCGGCGGGCGTTTCCGTCCATACCGATCATGGAGCGGGCGTTGGCCTCGCTCCACAGGCTGCCCGGCGGCGCCGGCGCCGGCAGCGGCGGCATCGCGTCTTTGTAGTCCGGGACGCCCTCGGGCGTGGCCGCGGCCGAGCCGGACCACACGCCCGCGGCGAGCAGCCCCAGCCCGACGAGGCCCCGCCAGCCCTGTGCACTCCGCTTGGCCATCTCCCCTCCCCGCTTCATCGCCCGCCCGCCGTGCGGACCCGGTCTGCCGCGACGAGCGTACCTTCCACCACGACTCCGTGCACGGTGTTGAGCACCCGCACCTGGTCGCCGAGCGCGCCGTCCTGAAGCAGGCGGCCCGGAACTTCGACCCGAAGCCCGCCCGCCTGCGCTTCGATCGTGACCGTCGCGCCGTTCGCTGCGTCCGGGACGACCTTGACCCGGCCCACCGTCAAGGGATCGCCCTCGCGCAGCGGGCCGACGGCCACATAGGGCCCGCCGTCCGGATCGACCGAATCACCGACCAGCAGGTCATTTCGGAGCCGCTTGGTGCGCACGTCCACCCGGGCCCCCGCCGCGGTGGCGGCCCCGGCCACCGGCACCGACCGCCAGACCAACAGCTGGGCGCGCACCCGCAGCTCCTCGCAGCCCGCGCCGCCGACCCGCAGCTCCGTCCAGCCGCGGAAGTCTTCGGTGGGCGCGCTCATCACCGAAGGCTCCGCGCCCACAGCGCAGCGCAACGGCCGACCGAGGCCCGTCTCGGCGACCTCCACGTCGTGCTCCGCCACCCCCAGCCGCTCCGCCACGTGGGCGCGCACAGCCGCCGCCACCTCGAGCTCGCTGCGCTCGGAGGTGGGGGACGGCGGGAGCGCCGCGGACAGGGCGGCGGAGAGCAGCCAGGAGAACATCCGCCCTCAGCGCTTCATGGAGGAGACGGTCTGCAGCATCTGATCGGAGGTCTCGATCACCTTGCTCGACATCTCAAAGGAGCGCTGGGCCACGATCATGTTGATCAGCTCCTCGGCCACGTCCACGTTCGACGACTCCAAAAAGGCCTGCTGCAGGTTGACGAATCCCTGGGAGGGGTCCATGAACTGCGGCTGCCCGCTCTCGGGCGTGGCGATGTAGACGTTGCCGCCCGCCGCCCGCAGGCCGGTGGGGTTCTGGAAGTCCACGAGCTGGATCTGGCCGACCGTCACCAGGGCGGTGTCGTCTTCGTACTCGACCTGCACGGTGCCATCTTCGTTGATGACGGTGCGGAGGGCGTCCTCGGGGATCTGGATGTTGGGGCTGAGGCTCATGCCCGCCGCCGTGACCAGCTCGCCGTTGACGTTGCGCTGGAACCGGCCGTCCCGGGTGAACCGCTGGTTGCCGTTGGCGTCCTGCACGACAAAGAAGCCGCGGCCGCCGATGGCGATGTCGTACTGGTTGCCCGAGTAGGTCAGGTCGCCGGTGGTGAAGTCGCGCTGGATGGCCACCAAGCGCGTGCCCGTGCCCATCTCGAGGCTCATCGGCCGCTGGTTGAGCAAGGTGGTCGAGCCGACCGGCACCGTCTGGTAGATGAGGTCCTCGAAGGCCTCCCGCGCCTTTTTGTAGCCCGTGGTCGACACGTTGCTGAGGTTGTTGGCGATGTTGTCGATGCGCATCTGTTGGGCGCGCATCCCCGTGGCAGCGGTGTAGAGAGAGCGCATGATCAGCCTCGCGGCAGGGCGTAGATGGTCTGGTCCAGCGAGTCCGAGGTCTGGATCGCCTTCTGGTAGATGTCAAAGTAGCGGGCCGTCTGGATGAGCTCGACCATCTCGCGCATGGGATCGACGTTGCTGCCCTCGAGGGCGCCTTGCACGACCTCGGCGTAGGGGGCGTCGCCGACCAGGCCCTCGGGGGCGTACCGGCCGCCACCGCGGGGGGTCAGGCCCTCCGCCGACATGATGCGGAGCTGGTCCACTTGCCGCACCACCACGTCAAAGCCGTTGTCGGCGCGGGTGGTGATGTTGCCGAAGCGGTCGATCTCCAGCTTCTCGTCCTGGGGGATGCGGATGGGGCCGGTCTGGCCCAGCACCCACTCGCCGTCCTGGGTGACGAGGTAGCGGTCGGCGTCGAGCCGCAGGTTGCCGTTGCGGGTCAGCAAGGTCTCGCCGCCGCGGGTCTGCACCAACAAGAAGCCGCCGCCGCGCACCGCGATGTGCGTATCGACGTTGTCTTGGATGATGGGGCCGTCCGACTGGTTGACGAAGCCCGGGACCAACCGGCTGAAGCTGTTGCCGAGCGGGCGGGCGTCCCGCGCCACCTGCTCGTACGTGGCCCGCTGCTCTTTGAAGGCGTTGGTGGAGACGTTCGCGAGGTTGTTGGCCGTGAGCTCGGTCTGCTGCCAGACGGCGAGCGCGCCGGACAAGGACGCGTAGATTTCGTGGCTCACAGGGCCTCCGCGGTTGACCTGCCCCAGGCTAGGTCGTCGAGCTCAATCTGGTCAAGGAGTATCTCGCGCAGCTCGTTTCGGGCGCTGGTGAGGATCTGCGAGATGCGCGAGGGCGTCACGTCAAACACGCGGGCGATCTCGCTGAGGTTGAGCCCACGCCCATAATAGAGGACGACGCACTGGCGCTTGCGCTCCGGCAGCTCTTTGAGCGCGGCCTTGAGCAGCATGCGCGCGTCGTCGCCCATCAGATCGCGGAGCGGCTCGTCGCCGGGGCTGCCCATGAGCACCTCCGACATCGACCGGCCCTCCTCACCGCTGCCGTCCTCTTCGTCGGACTCGAAGATGCTCACGTGGGTGACCGGCTGGGTGGCCGCGACCATGTGCCAATAGGTGTCCATCTCGACGCCGAGGCGCTCCGCCACCTCTTCGGGGGCGCCGGGCCGGCCGAGCTCGACCCGCAGGCCGCCTTGGGCCTCGTCGATGCGCCGCGACATCTGCCGACGGTAGCGGGAGAAGTCGTCGTTTTGCCGCAGCGCGTCCATCATCGCGCCGCGCACCCGGTACTCGGCGAAGGTGGAGAACTGGATGGCCCGCCCTTCATCGAAGCGGTCAAAGGCCTCCAGCAGGCCAATGGCGCCGAAGCCGGCGAGGTCCTCGACCGCGAGCTCACAGTTGGGCGGCAGACGCTCCGCCAAACGGCGCGCGATCAACAGGATACGGGGGCGGTAGCGCGCGCAGATCTCATCGCGGCTCAGGCCGTCGATGCGCCGCTCTCCCTCCATTTTTCCCGTCCGCCCGTACAATCCGTCGACCTCCGCTCGAACCCCTGGACCTCTCCCCGCGACCGCGCCACGCACCGGGCAGCCCGCGCCGAGTGTAGCCCGCTGGCCTGCCTCCGCTCAAGACATCTCCGCTAAGCGGCCGGGGCGTTCCTCAAGGACACCGCCATCACCCGCTCCAGCCGCACCGTCGGGAGCAGCTCGGCCGGCGAGATCACCGCCACCCGCGGCACCACCTTCTCGGTCAGCCGGCGGAGGGGCCCCCGGGCCAGTGGCGGGCAGAGCAGCACGAGCTCGCCGCTGCCGCGCCACTTGTCCGCCGCCGCGCGGATCCCCATCAACAAGCGCCGGGCCTCGTTGGGGTCGAGCGTGAGGTTCATCACGCCGCCCTCGCCGCCGTGCAGACCGGCGCTGATGGCGTCCTCGGCGTCCGGCGCGAGGCCGATGTAGTGGATGATCCCGGCTTCATCCGCGTACCGGCGGGTGATGTGCCGGGCGAGGCGCTGGCGCACAAACTCGGTGAGCACGTCCGGGTCCTTGAGCCGCTGGGCGTGGTCCGCGAGGGCCTCGAGCACGCTGGTGGCGTCCTTGATGCTGACGCCCTCCCGCAGCAGGTTGCGGAAGACGCGCAGCACGGCGCTCCGGGTCAGCGTCTCGGGGATGAGCTCCTCGACGAGGCGGGGGTTGTCGGCCTGGATCCGCTCCAGCAGATCGCTGAGCTGCTGGCGCCCAAACAGCTCATGGCCGTGCTGGGCGAGCACCTCGGTCATGTGGGTGGTGACCACCGTCGCGGTGTCGACCACGGTGTAGCCGGCGGTCTGGGCCGCGAGCTTGGCGCCCTCGTTGATCCAGTGCGCGTCGAGGCCGAAGACCGGGTCCTTGGTCTTGACGCCCTTGAGCGGCGCCGTGACATCCCCGGGGTTGATCGCCATGAATTGGCGGGGGTAGAGGCTGCCGTTGGCCACCTGCTCGCCGCGCAGCAAGATGCTGTACTCGCCCGGCGCGAGCTTGAGGTTGTCGCGCAGGTGCACCGAGGGCACCAACAGGCCCTGCTCTTGGGCGAGCTGCCGGCGGATCCGCTGGATGCGCTCGACGAGGTTGCCGCCCTTGCGCTCATCCACGAGGGCGATGAGGTCCACCCCGAGCTCGATGGCCAAGGGCTCGACCCGCATCAGGCTCTCGACCGGCGCCTCTTCGTTGACCTGGGCGCTGGACTCGATGGCCGGGCCCGCCGGGCGCGCCTCGACCTGGGCCGCCTTGCGCCCCCGCCAGGCCATCCAGCCCGCGCCGCCCGCCATCAAGGCGAAGGGCAGGCGGAAGCCCGGCAGCACCACGAAGGCCCCGAGCGTGCCCGCGAGGAGGGCCAAGGCGCGGGGCGAGCCGAGGAGCTGGTCGGCGAACTGCTTGGGGAGGTCCACGCCGTCGGCGGCGTTCACCCGAGTGACCAACAAGCCCGCCGCGGAGCTGATGATCAGCGCCGGGATCTGGCTCACGAGCCCGTCGCCGATGGTGAGCACCGTGTAGATCTGGGCCGACTCGCGGAAGGTCATGCCCTCCTGGAAGACGCCGATGGCGATGCCGCCCAAGATGTTGATGATCGTGATGATGATGCCGGCGACCGCGTCGCCCCGGATGAACTTGCTGGCGCCGTCCATGGCGCCGTAAAAGTCGGCCTCGGCGGTGATCTCCTCGCGCCGCCGGCGGGCCTCCTTCTCGTTGAGGACGCCGGCGTTGAGCTCGGCGTCCACGGCCATCTGCTTGCCGGGCATGGCGTCGAGGGTGAAGCGCGCCGCGACCTCGGCGATGCGGCCCGCGCCCTTGGTGATGACCGAGAAGTTGATGACCACGAGGATGACGAAGACGACGAGGCCGACGATGTAGCTGCCGCCGACGACCACCTCGCCGAAGGTCTGGATGATGTGCCCGGCGGCGGCGGCGCCCGAGCCGCCCTCCAGCAAGATGAGGCGGGTGCTCGCGACGTTCAGCGACAGCCGAAACAGCGTGGTGGCGAGCAAGATCATCGGGAAGATCGAGAACTGAACCGCCTTGCGGACATAGAGCGTGGTCAGCATGATCAGCAGCGCCACGCCCAGCGACAGCGACAGCAGCATGTCGAGGATGAAGGCCGGGAGCGGGATCACCATGATGACCAAGAAGGACAACAGCAGCGCCGCGAGCAAAACGTCGCCCTGCTCGCGGATGCGGTCCATCACGGTGGGTGCGGGGAGGGCGGTGCTGGCCATTCACTCGTCGCTGTCATCACCGCGCAGCGCGGGATGACCAGGGATGGGGGTGCGCTCTGGGGGCGCCGTCAAGCGCCTGCCGCCACGATACCGCGCGCGGGGCCCGCGGGACATGCCGGGCCCGCATAGCCGGCCGTCCTCTGCGCCGCCCACCTGGCCCAAGCCAGGCGCAGCGCGGGCTCCAAGGCCACTGCTGAACGCGGGCGCTGGCGTCGATCCGCACCGACACCCAACCGCCCCAAGGACGCCGCCGTCGGCGACTTGCCACCGGCCGGCGCTTGGTTACCTACCGGTCGGTAAGCAGCCGAAGGATGACCCGTGGGTGAAGCCAAGTGAGCACAGCGCCCCCCGCCGAGGCCCCGGACCTCAAGGCCCGGATCCTCACCGCCGCCACCCGCGCCTTCGCGGAGCGGGGCTACGGCGCCACCTCGATCCGCGAGGTGGTCGAGGCGGTGGGCTGCACCAAGCCGGCCCTCTACTACTACTTTCCGAGCAAAGCCGAGCTGTTCGTGGCCGCGCTGGAGCGCCCGCACGCCGAGTACGCGGGCCTGCTCGACGAGATCGCCGCCAGCGACGGCAGTCTCCGCCACCGGCTCACCGAGGTGTTCGCCCGCCTGCTCGCCGCCGTGGACCGCGATCCCACGCCGATGAAGCTCGTGCTCACCTCGCACCTGCGGCCCGAGCGCGGCCAGCCCAGCTTTGACCTTCAGGCCGCCCACGAGCGCGCCTTGACGGTGATGTCCGCGATGATCGCCGAGGGCGTGGCCCGCGGCGAGGTGCGCGCCGACCTCGATCCCAACCTGCTCGCCCGCTTCTTTATGGGCACTTTTCACGAGACCGCCATGGCGGCGCTCCACGGCTGCTCTCCCGAGCCGGAGCTCGTGCCTCAGCTCATCGACCTGTACTTCAATGGGGTAAAGCCTTGAACCGCGTAGCAATTCTCGCGCTCCTCGCGCTGTCTGCCTGCGGGGGCCCTGGGGCCGACCCAGCCACCGCCGACGCTGCCGCCGCCGACGCACTCCCCACCTCCGCCGGCACGCGGGTCGAGGTGGCCGTGGTCCAGCTCAGCGCCGCCCACATGGAGATCCGCCTGCCAGGCGAGGTCAGCGGCTCGCGCGACGCGCTGCTGGGCGCGCCCGCCGGCGGCTTCGTCGAGCGGGTGCTCGTCGAGTCCGGCGCCGCCGTGACCCAGGGCCAGGCCCTCGCCTACATCAACTCGGGCATGTTCACCGCCCAGGTCGACGTGGCGGCGGCCCAGGCCTCGCTGGCCAAGGCCGAGCTCGATCGCGTGCGGGCGCTCGGCGACCTCGCCAGCCGGGCCCAGCTTCAAGGCGTCGAGACGCAGCACGCCGTCGCCGAGGCCAACCTGCGCATGGCCCGCATCCAAGCCTCGCGCTCGGTGATCAAGGCGCCCTTCGATGGCGTGGTCACCCAGATCGACCTGGAGTCCGGCGAGGTCATCAGCCCCGGGCAGCCGGTGGCCCGGGTGGTCGCCCTCGACCCCATCCACGTGACCGTCTCGGTGGCAGACCGGGACGTGGCGCTGCTCAAGCGCGGCATGCCCGTGGCGGTCACCACCGACGCGCTGCCCGGCATCTTCCAAGGTGTCGTGCACAACGTCGATCTCGCCGCCGACACGGAGACCCGCTCCTTCTTGGCCAAGGTGGAGCTGCCCAACGCCGACCACAGCCTGCTGCCCGGCATGATCGCCGGCGTGGCCGTGGACGCTGACCTCGGCGGCGAGGTGGTGGTGCTCCCCCAAGATTGGCTTATCACCGGCTCCAGCGGCACCGGTGTCTACCTCGACGTGGACGGCGTCGCGACCTGGCGCCCCGTTCGGCCGGGCCCGCTGGTGCACGACCAGGTGGTGATCACCGAGGGCGTTTCGCCCGGCGACCGCGTCGTCTTCACCGGGCACCGCGCGCTCGCCCCCGGCGACAAGCTCATCGTCTCGCGTGAAGGCACCTGCTGCGACGCGGGTCGGGTCACCTTCAACCGCTGAGCCAGTGCTCCTCCCCAATCGAGGCAAAACGCCATGTTTCGCTGGCTGGTCAAAGCATCCCCGACGGTGGCCCTGCTCATCGGGGTCGTGTTCGTCTTCGGTTTGATCTCCTACTTCTCTTTGCCGCGCGAGGCCTCGCCCGACGTCAAGATCCCGGTCGTCATGGTCACCACGCCGTACATCGGCGTGTCGCCGGCGGACATCGAGAGCCTCGTCTCCATCCCCATCGAGAACGAGCTCGCCGGCCTCAAGAGCCTGAAAAAGCTGAGCTCCACCAGCGCCGAGGGGATCTCCGTCGTCGCGCTGGAGTTCGAGCCCGAGGTGGTGATCGAGGACGCCCTGCAGCGGGTGCGCGACCGGGTCAACCGCGCGAAGTCCAAGCTGCCCGAGGACGCCGAGGAGCCGATCATCCAGGAGATCTCGTTCAGCGATCAGCCGATCATGATCGTGAACATCTCTGGCGACGCCGATCAGGAGCAGCTCAAGGGGCTCGCCGAGAAGCTGGAGGACGAGGTCAAGCGCATCCCTGGCGTGCTCGACACCCGCATCTCCGGCGGCCTGGAGCGCGAGATCAAGGTCCAGCTCGACCCCCGCCGACTCGCCACCTACGGCCTGTCGATGACCGACGTGAGCAACGCCATCGGCAACGAGAACGTCAACATCCCTGGCGGCGACGTCACCACCGGCGAGGCCACCTACCTGCTGCGGGTCCCCGGCGACTTCAAGCAGCCCAGCGACATCGAGAACGTGGCCATCAAGCGGGTGGGTGACCGCCCCGTGTTCATCCGCGACGTCGGCCGTGTCTTGGACGGCTACGCCGACGTCACAACCTACGCCCGCATGAACGGCAACGCATCGGTCAGCCTCGCGGTCACCAAGCGGGCTGGCGCCAGCATCATCGACATCGCCGACGAAGTGAAGCGGCTCGCCGAGGTTCACCAAGCGGGCTGGCCCAAGGGCGTGGAGCACCGGGTGCTCGCCGACCAGTCCAAGATGATCCGCATCATGGTGAGCGATCTGGAGAACAACATCATCACCGCGCTGCTGCTCGTCGTCGGCGTGGTCGTGGTGTTCATGGGCGGCCGGAACAGCCTGTTCGTGGGCTTCTCCATCCCCATGTCGATGCTGATGAGCTTCGTGGTGCTCGATCTGCTCGGCATCACCCTGAACATGATCGTGCTGTTCAGCCTCATCCTCGCGCTTGGCATGCTCGTCGACAACGCCATCGTGATCGTCGAGAACATCTACCGGCACGTTGAAGAGGGCAAGGACGTCCGCGAGGCGACCATTATTGGCACCAGCGAGGTCGCCATCCCGGTCATCTCCTCGACCGCGACCACGGTGGCGGCCTTCTTCCCGCTCGTGTTCTGGACCGGCATCATGGGCCAGTTCATGGGCTACCTGCCCAAGACCGTGATCATCGTGCTTACCAGCTCTCTGGTCGTGGCGCTCATCATGTTGCCGGTGCTGGTCGCCAAGCTCCTGGTCCAGCAAAAGTCCGTCGTGCTCGACGCGGAGAACCCCGAGCCAAAGAACCGGGTCATGGCGCTCTACAAGCGCGCCCTCGAGCTGAGCATCGACTTCAAGTACCTGTCGGCCATCAGCATGTTCTGCGTGCTGATCTTCTCCTTCGTCGCCTACGGCTTCTTGAACCACGGCACCGAGTTCTTCCCGGCCACCGAGCCGAACCGCGCCGTGATCGGCGTGCGGGCACCCGACGGCACCGATCTGGAGAGCACCGACCGCGTGATGCGGCAGATCGAGGCGGTCTTGGGCAGCCTCGAGAACGTCGAGACCTACGTCGCCGAGACCGGCGTCGCCTCCAGCGGCGGCGGGGGCATGGTGAGCACCCAGGCCCAATCCAACGCGGGCACCGTCACGGTCGACTTCTTGCCCCACGTCAACGACGCAGCCGAGGGCCAAAAGTCCCGGGTCGAGAGCACTGACCTCACCATCACCACCCTGCGAGAGCGCCTTCAGCTCCTCCCGGGCGTGGAGATCGAGGTCAACCCCGAGGGCATGGGCCCGCCGGTCGGCGCCGCGATCGCGGTGGAGGTCACCGGGACCGACTTCAACAAGGTAGGCGAGTACGCTCAAAAGGTCCGCCGAGAGCTGGCTTTGATCCCCGGCACCACCGAGCTGGCCGATGACTACAAGGTGGGCCGGCCCGAGCTGCGCCTGCGCGTGGACCGCGGCGCCGCCAAGCGCGTCGGCGCGAGCACCGTCGAGGTGGCCAATACGGTGCGGATGGCGGTGGCCGGAAGCGTCGCGAGCACCCTGCGCGACGGCAAAGACGAGTACGACATCCGTGTCGGCCTCGACCCGCGCTTCACCGACAACCTGCAAGACGTGCTCGCCCTGCGCATCCCGGGCCGCACCGACCGGTCGCCGACGACCTTCCACGTCCCGCTCTCGTCTGTCGCCCGCTACGAGCTGTCCGGCGGTTCGGGGTCCATCCGACACATCGACCAGCAGCTCGTCGTGAGCATCTCGGGCGACGTGGCCGAAGGCTTCAACCAGAATGAGGTCCGCGAGGCCATCGTGAAGCGGTTGGAGGAGCTCAACGCGGCCGGCGACGTGCCGCCCGGGATGGAGCTGCGCCTCGGCGGCGCCAATGACGAGCAGGAGAGCGCCACCCTGTTCTTGGGCAAGGCCTTCTTGTTGGCCATCGCGCTGGTCGGGCTGGTGCTCGTCGCTCAGTTCAACAACTTCCGGCTGCCGGCGATCATCCTCTTCACCGTCGTGCTCAGCCTCGTGGGCGTGCTCTGGGGCCTCATCATCACCGGCACCAGCTTCGGCGTGATCATGACGGGCCTCGGCGTCATCTCGCTGGCGGGCGTGGTGGTCAACAACGCCATCGTGCTGCTCGACTATGTGGAGTCGCTCGTCCAGGAGGGCGTGCCAGTGCGGCAAGCGCTCATTCGCGCCGGCATGACCCGGTTCCGTCCCGTCATGCTCACCGCCGGCACCACGGTGCTCGGCCTCGTGCCGATGGCGCTGGGCGTCAGCATCGACTTCCGCACCCTCCGCCTGATGATCGGCGGCGGAAACTCGCAGTTCTGGGGACCCATGGCCATCGCCGTCATCTTCGGCCTCGGCTTCGCCACGATGCTCACCCTCGTCATGGTGCCGAC
>CANHON010000051.1 GCA_947462115.1 Deltaproteobacteria bacterium
CGACGATGCGCGGCAGCACCAAGACGCGCACGGCGCCGCTCACGGCGGGCGCGGCCGCGAAGATCGTCTCCAGCGCGCTGCTCTGCACGTTTCGGGCCTGGGTGGGCGCGGGGAAGGCCACCGCCGCGGTCAAAGGCTCGGGCGTGGGCAGGCGGCGCACCCGCAGGCCCATCGGCGCATAGACCTCGGTGATCCCAGCGATCGCCTCGTCGAGGGCCCGGGGCGGCACGCTGGGGTCGCGCAGGGCCACGAGGCGGAGCTCGCCCGCGAGCGTTGCACCCGCGTCGGTGGGACAGGCCGCAGCGGTCGCGGGAGCGGTCGCGGGATCGGCCCCCGGCGCGGCAGGGTCCTCCGGTCGCAGCGCCGGCTTCCTCGCGTCGGTGACGGGGGACGGTGGGGTGTCGCCCTGCCCGAGCGTCCAGCCGAAGATCCCGCCCAGCAGCGCCAGGGCCGCCGCCCGGATCGCCTGGCCGCCGGGCCTCATGGGGACCGCGCGCCGGCGTCGGTGGGGGCGGCGATCTCCAAGCGGACCGCGTCGATGTCGATGATCACGAGCTGGTCGATCAGCGCGTCGAGGCCGAGGGCCCGCATCAAGTAGGGGCCGTAGGCCCGCATCCGCAGGCGGGCCGAGACGGTCAGCGGGTAGGCCGTGGCCTCGGTCGTGGGCAAGAACAGCGTGTAGCTGCGGATCTGCAGCGGCTGGAGCGCTGGGTTGCTGTGCTCGGTGGCGTGCCAGGCGAGGAAGGTCGGCGCGCCGCCGGGCGCCGTCAGGCGGCTGCTGAGCTGGATGAGGTCGGCGTCGCCATAGGGGTCGATGGCGCTCCAGGCGTCGCGCAGGTCGCCGTTCTCGTCGAGATCCCCGGTCTGGTACAGCAGCGCGCCGGTCGCGTCGGTGGCGCTCAGCTCCAGCCAGACCTGCCGGTTGAAGGTGCTGCCGGTGGGGAAGGCGTGGCCGTCGAGCTCGTTGCGCAGCGTGACGAGCAGGTCGGTGGGGCTGCCGGGCCGGGCCGAGAGCTCAAGGGTGGCGACCCCGGCCAGCAGGGCCTCGACCTCGGCGAGCTTCTCGTTGAAAATAGCCTCATCAACGCCATCTTCGTCCAGCGGCAGGCTGACGCCCAAGAAGCGGTGCTGGCGCAGGGGCCGCTCGGGGCCGCCCACCGCCGCCGGGCCGGTGGTCGCCGGCATGTGGCAGCTCTGGCAGGGCCGGGCCTCGGCCGCCGCCGGCGCGCTGGTCCACTCGGCGTAGGGGCGCTCCAGGGGCAGGCCGTTGATCTCCCGCACGTCGTGGCAGCTCCCGCAGAGCAGGGCGCTGGTGATGAGCCCGCTCTGCGCCGAGGCGTGGGCCGGGGTGGGCGCGGGGTCGGCGAAGGGCCCGCGCATGGGCCCCCGCAGATCGAGGCTGTGGCCGGCGTTCTCGGCCCGCAGCACCGCGTCGATCTGGTGGCACGAGGCGCAGGTCACCCCCTCGGCCACCACCTCCGGCAGCCCCTCGAAGGAGAAGCCGGGCCCGAGCGCGCCGCCCCGCGAGCCGAGGTTGCTGTGGCACTGCAGGCAGAATCGATCCTGGGCGCCGTCGAACTCGGCCTGGCGCAGCAGCGTGGCGGCCTGGAACACCGGGTCGCGCATGGCCCCGGCGTGGGCGGTGCCGCGCCACTCCGTCACCTGGGCGGGGTGACAGTCCAGGCAGTCCGAGGCGGGGCGGGCGTCGTCGAGGTCCAGCGTCGGGCGCAGCGGCATGGACAGCGGATCGGAGACCGTGCCGTCGTCGGTGTCGGGGGGCGCGATCGGCCCGGTGTCGGGGCCGACCGGCGCGCCCGAGTCGTCGCCCGGGCTGGGGCTGGGCTTGGGCCCGCCGGCGCAGGCGCCGAGCAGCAGCAGCAGGCCCGCCGCCCGCCGGCTCATAGGCTCTCCAAGAACCGCAGCAGGTCGGCCTGGGTGGCGGGCGCCGCGGCGTCGAAGGCCGCGCGGGCCCCGGAACCTTCGCCGTGGTGGCCGGCGATGGCCGCCGGGAGCGTCGCCGCCGCGCCGTCGTGCAGGAAGGGCCCGCTGTGGGCCAGGCCCCAGAGCGGCGGGGTGCGCAGCTCGCGGCCGGTGGCGCTGCCCTCCTCGATGCCCACCGTGTCCTCGGGCAAAATATCGTGCAGCAGCAGATCGGAGTAGAGGGGGACCGGCCCGCTGGCGCCCTCGAGGGCCGGGCTGTGGCAGGCGGCGCAGCCGAGCGCGTCGAAGGCGGCGGCCCCGCGGGAGACGGCGGCCGGGTCGTCGCTGCGCTGGCGGGGCGGCGGGCCCAAGCGCATCAAGTAGCGAGACAGCAGCAGCTCCTCGTCGAGGCCGAGCTCGGGATCAGCGACGTCGTCGTTGTCTTCGAGCTGGCCGAAGCTGAGGCCGGCGCGGGCCTGCAGCGTCAGGCCGAGCTCGACGCTCAGGGCGTCCCGCACGAACTCGGCCACGCTCGGCACCTGGGCCTTCCAGCCAAAACGCCCCACCCGCCCGCCATCGACCAGGGAGACCTCGCCGGAGATGCCGTCGCCGTCGGCGTCGTGGGGGTCGGCCTGCGCCGCGATGGTGGCCTCGGCGATGCCGTCGATGAGGCCCAGGCCGAGCAAGGTGGGGGTCTGGCGCGGCTCGAACAGGCTGGCCTCGGGCTGGGCCCGCAGGCCGTCGCCCGGCAGGCTGGTGGAGCGGTGCAGCACGCTGCCGACCGCCGGGGGTACATAGCGGCCGTCGCTGCTCAAAATACCGTGCCGCATGACGTTCACGTCGAGGGGGCCCGCGCCGCCGGGCACCGGGTCGAAGTGGCAGGCCCGGCAGGAGTCGCCGTTGAACCGCGGGGCGCCGAGGCCCTCGCTGGCGCCGAATTCGCGGTCGAACAGCAGGCGGCCGGCGGCGAAGTCCTCGAGCGCGGCCCCGTGGAGCGCGGTGGTGGGTCCGCCGGCCTCGCCCACGCCCGGCAGGCGGGCGCCCGGGGCTTGGAGGCCCAGGCTCTCGTGCTCGGCCCCGCCGAGGCTTCGGAGAAAGCCGATGAGCAGGGCTTGTTCGTCGACCTGCAGGGCCTCGTAGTCGCGCCGCGACCGCTCGCCTTCGCCCCCGTGCCAGCGGATGGCCTCGTCGAGGCTGTGGGCCCGGCCGTCGTGGAGGTAGGGCCCCACCGCGGCGATGCCCCAGAGCGGCTGGGTGCGGAACTCGCTGCCGTCGGCCTCGCCTTGGCGCACCCCGTCGGCCAGCGCGGGCCCCATGTCGTGCAGCAGCAGGTCCGAGTAGACCGGCAGCGGACCGCGGGGCCCCATCAGCCGCGGGCGGTGGCAGCCGCCGCAGCCTACATCGTCGAAGATGACCCGCCCGTCGTCTATCTCGGTGGTATCCGCGGCGAAGGCCATGGGCGCTGTGAGCATCGCGAAGCTCACCAGGGCGAACAGGTCGCCGCCGCCGAGCTCGGGGTCGGGCACCGCGTCGTTGTCGGTGAGGGGCGCGTCGGGGGCCGAGGCCTGGGCCCAGGGCTGCAGGGGCGCGGCCCACAGGGCGCCGAGGCTGTCGGGATCGGGCGAGGCGCCGCCGCTGCTGTCCACCGGGAGCGCGGCGCGCTGGGCCTCGGTCAGCGGGTCGGAGGTGATCCCGAGGTGGTTGTTGAGCGGCCCACGGATGAAGCCCTCGATCGACACGGTCTGGGCCTTGCGCCCAAACCGCCCCACAAAGCCCCGGTCGTAATTGGGGCGGCCGCTGATGCCGTCGCCGTCGGCGTCTTGGGGGTCGGCCCCGGCGAGGATGTCGCCCTGGTCGAGCTCGGCGATGAGGCCCACCCCAAAGAACGGGATGGGGTTGCGCTGCGCGAACAGGTTGGTGGTGGCCGGGACCGGCGGGCGCGGCGGGAGGCCGTCGCCGGTGGTGTAGAGGCGCATGACCCCGCCGGCCTTGCCGAAGGACTCGCCCGGGATGTACGCGCCGTCTTCGGTGATCTCCGCCGTGAGGAAAAAGTTGCGGTAGCGGCCGGCGCTGCCGCCCGCCGCCGGCTTCTCGTGGCAGCCCGCGCAGGAGACGAGGTTGAAGGCCGGGCCCAGGCCCTCGGCCGGCGTGAAGCGGTGGCCGCTCAGCGCGATGCCCTCGTCGAAAATGGCGCGCTGCGCGTCGGTGGCGAAGGGCACCGGCTGGCCGAGCGGGGCGAAGATGCCCTCGGCCATCGGCCCGTGGCCCCCGGCGGCGGGGTCGGGCCACCGGGCGCTGTCGGCGGGGTCTTTTCCGCCCCGGCAGCCCAAAACGCCGAGCAGCAGCAGCAGCGGGCCCGGCGCGGCCCTCATCGGTCGTCTCGCCACTGGATGGCCACGCCCCGGTGCGGCGCGGCGAAGGTCCCGCCCACCGCCGTGTAGGTGCCGGCCCCGTCGCCCCAGACCGCGTGCAGGTCGAGGGTGGCGGCGGGCGGGTGATCTTCGCGGTCGCCGGTCGCCGGGTCGAGGCTGGCGGCGTAGCCGACCACGCCGACCACCACCGCCTCATGCTCGCCCTGCACGCTGATCCCGTTGAGGCCGCCCAGCGCCGAGGGGGCGGTGGTCGTCCAGGCGCTGCCGTCGAAGTGGGCGATGCGGGCGTTGCTCCGGCCGCCCACCGCGGTGATGTCGTCGGGGCCGGTGCCCCACAGCGAGATGAGGTCCTGGTCGGCCAGCGGCCCGCCCGCCTCGCCGCGCCAGGCCGCGCCGTCGTAGCGCAAGATCAAGCCGCTCTGCCCCACGGCGAACAGCGCGCCCCCGCTGCCCCAGACCTTGAACAAGGTGGTGGCCCCGCGGTTGTTCTCGGCGGGGTCCAGCGGCACCTCGGTGAAGGCCGCCCCGTCGAAGTGCAGGATGAGCGGCGCGCCCACGTCGGCGTCGCCTCCGACGATCCACACGTCATCTTCGGCGAAGCCAAAGCAGCCCCACAGGTCCTCGGTGGTGCCGGTGTCGAGCGCCGTCCAGCCCTCGCCGTCAAAGCGGGCCGCGCCGCCGCCCCGGCCGACCGCGAAGGCCGCGCTGGGCCCCCAGCCCGTCACCCAGGCGAGGATGGGCAGGTCGGGCGCCTGCGCCGGGGACCAGGCCGCGCCGTCGAAGTGGTAGAGCTCGGCCTGCGCATCGGTGCCGCCGACGATCCAGATGTCGTCGGGGCCGCTGCCCCAGACGCTCGACAAGCTGCCGGCCGCGCTGGTGTCGAAGGCGGGCTGCCAGGCCGGGGGGCCGGCGGGCTCGCTGGTGTCCCGAGCGGTGTCCCCGGCGCCGCCGCTGTCGGCCTTCGGGTCGGCCGCGCAGCCGATCGCTTGGGCGAGGCTGCACGAGATCAACGCGGCGTAGGTGATTGGGAACGGGCGCTGGCGGGTCGAGCGGTGGGGGAACATGGCAGACCTCCAGGTACATCCGAGGCGCCGACGACGCCCCCTTGCCTCAGCTCCGCTGCCACAGGCCGATCTGGCGGTCGGGGCCGGTGCCGGGCAGCTCGCGCAGCAGCGAGAAGCCGCCTTGGCGCAGGGCTTGGTGCAGGGCGCCGGGGCTGCGCAGGGTGAGGCGGTCCTCGGTGATGATGAGGCGGGGCGGCAGGCCGGTGGCGGTGAGCAGGTGGTGGAAGCGGAGCACCACCGCGTCGCCTTGGCGCTCTGGGAGGACCTGGCGCGACAGCTTGAGGTGGGGCGTGTCGATGGTGAGCAGCTCGGGCTTGTGCGGCTGCAGCTCTTCGGGCGAGACCCAGGGCTCGGCCAGCAGGAGGCCGCCGGGGCGCAGGGCGGCGTGCAGGGCGGCGATGCCCGCCGGCAGCTCGGCCTCGCTGAGGTAAGCGAGGGCGCCGAAGATGGCGAGGATGACGTCCACAGGCTCATCGATGCGCCAGTCTTGGAGGCGCGCCTCAAAAAGCTGGGCGGCGGGCAGGCGGGCGCGGGCCACCGCGAGGCTGGGCGCGTCGAGGTCGAAGCCGAGGCGCTGGTAGCGCTCCGGGAGGGCGGCGAGCCACAGGCCGGTGCCGCAGCAGGCCTCCAGCAGCCGGGCGCCGTCCGGCACGCCCACCTCGAGCAGGGCCGCCTCGATCTGGGCGGCGACGGCGCGGTGGTCGATCCACTGGTGGCACAGGTCGTAGAGCGCGGCGGGCTCAGCGAAGCGGGCGGCGGCGGGCGGGCGCATGGCGGCTCCAGGGGGATGGCGGCCGATAGCCGGGCGCGGGCGCGGCGGCGCCCCAGGGTCGGCTGAAGTCGTGCGCCGCTTGAGGACGCTCAGGTCTGCGGCGGAGGGGCGAGCGGGGCGGGGGACTGCGCCCGCTTGCGCGCGACGAAAATAGCGCCAAGCGCGCCGATCACACACAGGTAAGGGAAGACCCAGCCGCCGCGCACATAGACGGTGTCGACCTTCACCAGGGGCAGCTCGGCCACATCGACCACGTCGGTGAAGGGCGCGGTCTCGTGGCGGATGCGCCCGTGCACATCGACCACCCAGCTCACCCCGGTGTAGGCGAGGCGGGCCATCGGCCGGCCGAACTGCAGGGCCTGGATGGTGGTGAGCATGGCGTGCTGGTGCGGGCTCGAGGTGTCGCCGAACCACGCGTCGTTGGTGATGACGACGAACAGATCGACCGGCTCGGCCTCGGTGCCCTCGTAGAGCCACCACATCGACAGGTTGAGGATGGCCTCGTAGCAGATGGGCACCGAGTAGGTGTAGGGGCTGCCGTCGGCGGTGGTGGCGTGGAAGGTGCGCGGCACATCGCCGGCCCGGAAGTCGCCGGGGCCGCTGATGAGCTCGTTGAGGATGGGGAAGATGCCGCTGAGCGGGATGTACTCGCCGAAGGGCAGGGGGATCATCTTGTCGTAGCGGCCGCCGAGCTCGCCAGTGCGATCAAAGGCATAGGCGGAGTTGTAGGCCAGGTAGCCCCGGGGCGCCTCTTTGCTTTTGGGGACGTCCTCCATGGTGCCGCCGCCGATGAGCAGGTCGGCGTTGAGCCCGCGGGCCATGGCGCCGAAGATCTCGACCGGGCTGCGGCCGCCCAGGGCCTTGAACCGCCGGGCGTCGTCGGGGTTGAAGACCGTGGCGCCCTCGGGCCAGACCACGAGGTCGGGGGACATCCCGTCAAGCTTTCCGGTCGTCTCTACCCAGGACAGCAGGGCGGTGAACGGGCTCTCGTTGAGCCGCTCGTCCATGCTCACGTTCTGCTGAAGGATGCCCACGCGCACCTTTTTGGCCTCGGCCGCGAGCGCGTCCACCTGGTCGATGCGCCACAGGCCGAAGGCCACCGTCGCCGCCAGGGCCGCCGCCGTGAGCCCGGTGGGCAGCAGCGGCCGCTTGCCGCCCCGCGACCAGATCCACTCGACGCCCACGGCGTTGGTGAGGAAGATCAAGAAGGTGAGGCCGGTGATGCCCGTGACGCTGGTGAGCTGGTAGGTGGGCAAGAACCGATACTGGCTGACCCCATGATAATAGGGGAACAAGGCGGGCAACATCTCGCTCGCCACCTCGACGGCCGGCCAGGCGAGCAGCCACAGGCCCCCGAGCTGGCGCCGCAAGAAGGGCGCGAGCGGGAACACCAGCGCGTAGGGCAGGGCGAAGATGGCCGCGAACAGCGCGTGCAGCGCGAGGCCCACCACCCAGGGCAGGTTGCTAAAGCGCACGATGGTCTCGATGATCCAGAAGTACAGCCAGAAGATCGAGACGAAGCCGCCGACAAATGCGATGAGCGCGTTCTTTTTGCCGTCGCCCGGGCGCATGGCCCAGAGCATCGGCACAAAAGACAGCCAGTGGGCCCAGTGCAGGTTGACCGGCGCGGCGATGAAGACCAGCAGCACGCCGCTGATCACGCTGGCGATGAGGCGCAGGGGCAGCGGCGGGGCCGCCGGGGCTGCGGGCGCCGGAGGGGTGGGTGCGTCGGCGTGCAACGGAGGGCTCCGGGCTAAGCGAAGGTGAGGGTGCGGGTGTCGAGCAGGCCGAGCGTGCCCTCGCGGCCCAGCTCGCGGCCGAGGCCGCTGGCCTTGACCCCGCCGAAGGGCAGGCGGGCGTCGCTGTAGGGGGCCTCGTTGATGAACACACCGCCGCAGTCGAGCTGAAGGGCGAGGTGCCGGGCCCGGTCGAGGTCGGCGCCAAACAGGGTGGCGGCGAGGCCGTAGCGGCTGTCATTGGCGCGCAGCACGGCCTCTTCGGCGCTGTGGACCCCCCAGACCGCGGCGAGGGGGCCGAAGGTCTCGGTGCAGGCCACCGGGCTGCCCTCGTTGGCGTCGAGGATCACGGTGGGCGGGTAATAGTGGCCGGGGTGGGCCGGCCCGACCAGGGGCGCGCCGCCGAGCAGCAGCTGGGCCTGGCGGCGGCGCAGGCTGGCCTGGACCTGCTGGTGCAGGCCCTGCACCAGATCGGCGCGGTGCAGCGGGCCCAGCGTGCTCTGCCGGTCGGCGGGGTCGCCCACCACCACCGCGCGCAGCTCGGACAAGAAGGCGTCGAGGAAGTCGTCGAGCACGCTGTTTTCGATGAAGAACCGCTTGGCGGCGATGCAGGTCTGGCCGTTGTTTTGGAGGCGGGCCCGGGCGGCGACCGCGGCGGCGCGGGGCAGGTCGGCGTCGGCCATCAGGATGAAGGCGTCGCTGCCGCCGAGCTCCAGGGTGCAGGGCTTGAGGTTGGCCCCGGCTTGGGCGCCCACCGCCCGGCCGGCCCCTTCGCTGCCCGTCAGGGTGACGGCCCGCACCCGCGGGTCGGCGATCAGCGCTGCCACGTCGTCTTGGTGGATGGGCAGCTCGGTGAGCGCGCCCGGGGGCAGGCCGGCCTCGGCGACCAGCGCGCAGAGCGCGGCGCTGCAGCCGAAGGTGGTGGGCGCGTGCTTGAGCAGCACCCCGTTGCCGCCCGGCCAGGCCCCGGCGAAGACCCGAACGGCCTGCCACAGCGGATAATTCCACGGCAAGATCGCGAGCACGAGGCCGGCGGGCCGCCGGTGCACCTCCGAGCGGCGGGCCCGCGCGGGGATCTCCTCTGGGAGGAGCCACTGCTCACTGTTCTCGGCGACCCACTGCAGGGTGGCGGCGCACTTGTCCACCTCGGCCTCGGCCTCGGCGATGGGCTTGCCGACCTCGGCGGTGATCAGGGCCGCGAGGGCCGACCGCTGGGCCCGGAGGCCCGCCGCCACCCGCCCGACGCCCGCGAGGCGCTCGGCCACCGTCAGCCCGGCCCAGCCCCGCCAGCCCTCGGCGGCCCCGGCCACGGCGGCCTCGCGGCCCGCGGCGTCCAAGAAGGGGCGCTCGCTGAGGACGGCGAGCGAGTGGGGGTTGACGCTGCGGGCGACGCGCGCGCTGTCGGTCATGGGGCGGCTCCTCGGGCCCAAGGTAGCCGCGCCGGTCGGGGCGCGCCCGCTGCCCTGCGCTTAGGGGGCGCCGCGGCGCGCGCCCCAGCCGCCCCCCTGAGGCCCGATGCCCCAAGACCTGCCCCCCGACGTCATCGCCGCGTCCCCGACCGTCGAGACCCCGCCCGCCGCGGACCCCGCTGCGGCCCCCATCGACCGCCTCGGCGTCGGCCGCGCCGACCGCGGCCCCGGCGCCGGCCCCGGCTGGGGGCGTCGGCGGGCCCTGGCCCTGCTGTTCGGCGCTGGCGAGCGCCTGCTCGGCCTCATTTTGGCGGTGGAGGCCGGCGGCCTGGACGCCGGGGTGGCGGCCCGCGCGCTCGCCGCCCGCGGCCTCGGCGGCCTGCCGGTGCTGTGCTTGGCCAGCGGGGCCCCGGGCGGCCCGGCCCTCGACGCCGGCCTCGACCTCGAAGACACTGTGCAGGACGCCATTGACGAGGCGATCCGCGATCTGGGCCCCGGCAGCCTCGGCTGGGGCGCCCACCCGGTCTGGGGCCTCGCGCTCAACACCGACGCCGCGCGGGTCCTGCGCCGCCGCAAGCTCGAGCGCGGCCCTGGCCACCTGCGCACCGCCGATCCCGACGCCGGCCTCGACCGCCTCGTGGTGGAGCTGCACGGCATGGCCTCGCCGCCGGGCGTGCTGTGGGAGGCGGCGATCTGCGATCCCACCCTCGGCTTGCTGCTGGCCCGCGGCCCCGAGGGGGCGCTGCGCGGCGCCATCGGTTTTGTGGCCGCCCGCGAGGCCGCGCCGCCCGGGCCGCCCCGCGAAGGACCCGGCGTTTTTGGCCGCGCCGCCCGCATGGTGGAGGCCGCGCTCTACCAGAAGCAGCGCGCGCCGGTGCCGGCGATCCTCGTGGCCAGCGCCGGCGGCGACGCCCGCCTGATCGTGCCCGAGGCCCCCACCGCCGACCCCCTCGCCGGGGTGGAGGCGGCGGCCCGTCGCCTCAGCGGCGCGCTGCTCGGCGCTTTGCCCCAGGCGGTGGCGGCCGCCGGCCTCGGCGCCCCCGGTTGGCTCGACGAGCCCGCCGCGCAGGATGATGCCGAGGACGATGCCGAGGTTGGCCTGCAGGGCTTTGTTTTCGAGGAGGGCGCCCTGCTGTCGGGCCCGGCGCCCGCCACCCCCCTGCTGCTCAGCGGGCTGCGCCGCGGCGGGCTGCGCCCCTTGGCGATCGGCGCCCGGCGGGTGCGCGGCGTGGACCCGCTGCCCGACGGCCTCAAGGCCGCCCTCGACCGCTACGACCGCCTCGCACGCGCGCCCATCGACGGCTTGCCGACGCCCGCCGCCCCGGACGCCCGGCCGGCGCCGCCCCCGCGCCGCCCCGCGGGGCCCCGCCGCGCGCCCACCTTCGCCGCCAAGGTGCGGGGTGAAAAAGGCGCCGCTGAGGCTATCTTCGAGGGGGATCTGCCGCCGGGCGAGGGGCTGTCGGGCCGGGGCGCGCCCACGGTCTGCGTGGAGGTCGGCGCCCGTCGGCCGGAGCCCAAGCGCCCGGGCGGCGCCAAGCCCAAGAACCCGCCGCCGCCCCTCTACGACTGGTCGCCCCTGTACTGGGGCGGGCTGCCAGTGGACGATCTGCACCAGAGCTTCCGGGTGGGCGAGGCCGGCGGTCTGTGGCGCTGGCGCCTCGTGACGCCCTTGCCGCCGCGCTGGCGGGGCGAGGCCTTCCGGGTGGTGGTGGCGGGCGTGCCGTCGTCTGCGGTGGTGATGCGCTAAACGGGCGCGCTGCACGGTATTTTGGGCCTTCGCTTGGCGGCGCCAGGGGGCCGCTGGGGCGGCGGAGCCGGCCGACGCGCAGCGGCGGCGGAGCGCCCCCCGCCGCGACCGTGGCGCGGCGGGGAGCGGGGCGCGAACCCCGGGGCGGCGCCCGATCGGGCGGAGCCCGAGGCGCCCAGACGGGCCCCCCGGGCGTGGGCCGCGGCCTCGCTCAGAGCGCGTAGCCCCAGGTTCCCGCGACGCTGTAGACCTCAAAGCCGTCGCCGGCGTCGTTGGGGCCGATGGCGGTGGCGCGCGGCACGCAGTCGGTGAGGGTGGAGCAGGCGCCGAAGTACCAGACATAGGCGTCTGTGACGCCGCCGACGTTGTTTTGGGTGTAGGCGGCCGCGCTCCAGTCGGCGACCAAGGGCATGCCGCCCACCGTGTCCCACAGCAGCTCGAGCTGGACGGGCGCGGTGGCCTCGACGAGCGCCTCGGACCAGACCTCGCCATAGGCGAGGGTGAAGGTGTGGCTGACCGGGTAGCTGCTGGTGGTGTCGTCCCAGGTGCCGAGCCAGCCCGCGAGCGCATCGACGCCGGGCTGGGCGTTCACGAGGTTGACGCGGGTCTCGTCCGCCGCGAGGCCGGCGTCGTCTTCGGGCTGCAGGTGCAGGCGGGCGTCGGGGGTGCCGGCGCCGAGCACGGTGATGGTGTACATCTTGTCGGCTTCGACGTGCCACAGGCTGCTCTCAGCGACCACGACCCCGCCGACCTCGGCGAAGAGGGTGTGCCAGCCGGCCGGGGCCGGGGCGTAGTCGGCGCTGGTCTGGGGGTTGTGGCTGCCCCAGTCGGCGTCGCCGTCGGCGTTGCTCTCGCTGCGGAAGTGGATGGGGCCGACGAAGCCGATGTTGGCGAAGCGGAGCTTGGCGTTGCCGGGCGAGCCGTCGATGAAGCTGCTGCCGAAGCTGCCATCGACCGTCACGAGGCTGCCGTCGGCGAGCTGGCCGGTGATCGTGGGCGTGCAGTCATAGGCCTCCGCGTTGTAAATGGTGCAGGAGGCGCCATCGTAGGCGACATAGGCGGTGGTGAGGTCCCCGGGGTTGGCCTGCAGGTAGTCCGCCACGTCCCAGTCGATGAGCAGGTGCTCGTCGCGGCCCAGCGGCCAGCGCAGCTCGAGCTGGACCGGGTTGACGGGCTGCTCGGCCACGACGGTGGTGCTGCCGCCAAAAGGCAGGGTGAAGGGCGTGGACGCCGGGAAGCCCTCGAGGGTGGGGTCCCACTCGCTCATCCAGCCGTGGACGTGGGCGCCGGGCTCGGCGTTGATGAGGGTGAAGCGGGTCTGGCTCGCGCTCAGGCCGGTCGTATCGTCGGTGTTGACGTGCAGCAGCGGGTCTTCGTCGTTCACGCCCAGCGCGGCCACCGAGTAGTGGCCGTCGGCGGTCAGGAGGACCTCGGTGCGCACCAGCTCCTCGCCGCTCTCCCACAGGCTGAAGCTATCGACCCCGACGGGCACCTCGACGTAGTTCACGCCGGTGACGGGGGTGAGGGCGGTCTCGACGGCCACGTCGGCGCCGGTGGAGGCCCGGAAGGTGAGGGTGGCCCCCGAGGGGTTGGCGAAGCGCACCATGGCGATGTCGGCGTCGGCGTCGGTGTCGGCGTCTGCGTCGGTGTCGGCGTCGGCGTCGGCGTCGGCGTCGGCGTCGGCGTCGGCATCGGCGTCGGCGTCACCGCCGGTGTCTTTGGGGTCGTTGCCGTTGCAGGCGAACAGGGCGAGGAGGGAGACGACGCTGATGCTGCCGAAGGATCGGATCAAATGGACTCCTGGATGAGCGTGCCGCCCAGGGCGGGGGCGCGCTTGATCCGAGGCTAACGCCGGCCTCCCGGGCTTCGACCCCGCCGGGGCCTCGGGGTCGGTGGAACCGGCCGGGGCCTGCGCGGGCACACCCGTGGGGCCGGCCGGGCGGCGTCCGGGGCGCAATTCTCCGCGGGCCGGCGGGGGCTCGGCTAGGCCGGGGCCAGCGCGGCGGCCGGGCGGCGGCGGTCGAGGGTGTAGATGGGCCAGCCCTCGCGCGCGCAGCCCCGCTGGCGGCGGCTCGGCACCGGGGCGGGCGGCGGCGGCGGCGCGGGCGGCCATCCGGCCAGCAGGTGGCCGATGTGGTGGTGCAGGCCCTCGATGTCGGTCTCGCTGTGCAGCAGGCCATCTTCGCGCAGGGCTTGGCGCAGGGTGCGGGCGAAGCGCGGCGTCCACAGCAGGTGGGCGGCCTCGAAGGTGGGCGTGGGGAACAGCACGTCGACCCGGTCGAGGCGGCCCGCGGGGATCACCCGGTCGAGCAGCACCCGTGCATCCGCGGCGAAGAAGCGGCAGTTCGGCGGGGCGATGGCGCTGAGCTCGGCCACCCGGGGCTTCTTGATCTCGAGGCCGATGAAGCGGGTCTCTGGCGTGGCCGCGGCCAGGGCGAGCAGCCGGCCGCCATAGTCGACGCCGACCTCCAGGTGGACCGGCCCGGGCGCCGCCAAGAACGCCAGCAGGGCCGCCACTTGGGCCTGGTGGGCCGGCTGCTCATAGAGGCGATCGCCGCCGAGGACGCCGCGCAGTACGTCATCTTCGGCGGAGGGCAGGGGCGGGGCGATCCACATGGGGGGCGCCGCTCAGGGGGTCGGCGCGGCGTCGCCCGGCTTGGGCGCGGCCTCGCCATGCTCGGGCAGGGCCGGATCGCAGAACACCACCGCCCAGCCGTCTTTGCTGAACCGGGCGTTGCTCGGCAGGCGCTCGGCGTGGGTGGGCAGGGGCGCGTCTTTGTCGAGGGGGCGCAGCTCGGGCGCCGCTTGGCCGCTGTCCACGCAGGCCTTGAACCGCGCGCCGTGGGGCCGCAGCGCCTCGGTCACGGCGTCGTGGCACTTGTCGCTGCGCCGCTTGCCGCCCCGGTCGCAGATGGTGAGCTTGGCCTCGGCGGAGAAGGCCTGCCACTGGTTGCCGGTGGCGCGGCCCCGCTGGACCTCGGCCTCGGCCTCGGCCTCTTCGGTCTTGGCGACCTGGGCGTCGAGGCGGGCGACGGTGGCCACGAGCTCTTCGCGGGCGGCGTCGCGCTCGGCCTCGACCGTGCTGATCTTGCCCTTGAGCGCGCTGATCTGGCCCTCCAGCTCCTCGCGCTTCTTCTTGTCGGCGGCGGCCCGCTTGGCGTCGTTGCGGCCGGCGGCCTCGAGCTCGGCCAAGGCGGCCTCGGCCTGGCTCAGCTCGCCGCTGAGGCTGTTGAGGGAGGCCTGCGCGGCCTCGGCCCGGCTGAGCGCGTCTTGGGTGCTCGCGGTCTGGCCGCACAGCTTCTCGAGCTCGGCCGCGGTGGGCGGCGGGCACTCGGCGACGGGGGCGCCGCGGCCGGCGCTGGGCTCTTCGCCGTCGAGGCAAGCGGCGGCGAAGGGGAGGGCGCAGAGCGCGAGGGCAAGGCGGCGGAGAGACGGGGTGCGCATGGGGAGCTCCGGGCGGGGCGGCCCTCTATCCCGCCGGGGGCCTCGGCCGCCGCCGCTGTGACGCCGGGCGCCGCGGGCGGCTATGGAGGGGCGCGCGGCGGGCGCCGCCTGGAGGCAGCATGCAACAGCACCGGAAGACCTTGTTGAGGATGGCTTGTGTCACGTCGCTCTGCGCGCTCCCGGCCTGCGTGGACGGCGTCGGCGGAAAGGACGACTCGGCCGCGGAGGACGAGGGCGGCCTGCGCACCATCGACGGGCCCGGCGACACCAGCGGCCGCATCGACGGCGGCGCGATCCTCGACCTCGCCTGGGCCGCCAACAGCTCGGTGGCCTGCTGGCCCACGACCGAAGACCCCAACTTTGAGGGCAAGCACGTCTTTTTCGCCTTCGACCAGCCCGAGCAGAGCGTGCTGACGGTGAGCCTGCAGCCCGAGGCCGGCGTCGATCTGAGCCTCTACCTGCTGCAGTTCGGCGTGGGCGCCGAGCAGCTGCCGCCGGAGGTCAGCGGGGCCGTGAGCTGCGAGGCCGGCTACGACCAGTCCAACGACAGCAACCCCGGCGAGCCCGAAGAGGCGCGCCTGACCGCGACCACCAACCCCTACGCGGTGATCATCGGCGTGGCGGGCGCGGCGGGCGTCACCCAGGGCGACTTTGTGCTGAGCCTGGCCCTCGAGCAGTAGGGCCGATGCAGCGGGGCCCCGCGTCCCCCGGTTGGGGAGGCGCGGGGCCCCGGCGCTTGGTGAGAACAGCGCGCCTCAGCGTGCTTTAGCGGACTTCAGCGGTGCCGACGACGGTGTAATCGTAGCCGCTGTAGTTGCCCTCGGTCTCGTAGCTGAGGGTGGGCTCGGACCAGCTGGCGGCGGCGTACTCGTAGGCCACGATGCTGCCGCGGTCCTCGTAGAAGCTGACCAGGGTGGCCTCGCGGCCGCTGTAGATGACGCCCCGGTAGATGGTGGTGGAGACCGGCACGTAGCCGTCGCAGATCACGTCGGTGTCGACCTCGGCCACGTACAGCTCTTCGCAGTCGGGGCAGGCCTCGACCATCCAGCTGTAGTCGGCCTCGCGGGTGACCTCGACGCCGGACTCGTTGACGGTGTCCTCGCAGTAGCCGGGGAAGGTGATGGTGCGCTCGCCGGTCCAGCTGCGGGGGTAGGGGTCCACCGGGTCGGGATCGGTGTCGGTGTCGGTGTCGGTGTCGGTGTCTGCATCGGCATCCGCGTCTGCGTCGGCATCGGCGTCCGCATCGGCGTCTGCGTCGGCGTCGCTGTCGGCGTCCGCGTCGGCATCGGCGTCGCTGTCGGCGTCCGCGTCGGCCTCGCCGCCGGTGTCACCGCCGACGTTCACGCCGCCGGCGTCGCTCAGGGCGCCCTTGACGTCTGGGACGGCGGGGTCGCAGGCGAGGGAGAACAGGGCCAGGGCGCTGATCCAGCGCAGGGAGGGGGCTCGCATGAGGGCTCCGGGGGCAAGGAGGTGGGCGCGGGGGGCGCGGTCGGCGGCGGGGCCGCGGTTGTCCGCCCCATGCCGCGTGCCGTGCAGATCGATCTGCGCGCGGGGGCGCGGTCAGGGCTTAGGGTACCCCAGCTCTTCGACGAGGCGAGGGGCGCCTTCGACCGACTCCAGCATCCACAGCAGGTAGCGGATGTCTACGTGGATGCTGCGCGTCACGGCGGGGTTGAACAGCCAGTCGGCGCTCATGCTCTCGTAGTTGCCATCGAAGAGAAGGCCCACCAGCTCGCCATTCTTGTTGAGGGTGGCCGAGCCGGAGTTGCCCCCGGTGGTGTCGAGGCTTGACAGAAAGTCTACGGGCAGGGCGCCCTCGTGGGCGAAGCGGCTCTGGCCGGCGCTGGGGATCGCGTCGAGCAGGCGCTTGGGCGCGTCAAAGGGCTCGGGCCCGGCCTTGGCCGCCACGCCGGCCACGGTGGTGCGGGGCAGGTAGACCACGCCGTCGGCGGGCCGGTAGCCCTCGACCGTCCCGAAGGTGATGCGCAGGGTGTTGTTGGCGTCGGGGTAGAGGGTGCGGCCGGCGGCCTCGCGGGTCGCCTGCATGATCAAGGGGTTGAACCGCAGGCCGGCGCCCTGGGCGAGGTCGTTGGCGGCGCGGATCGGGCCCAGGCGGGCCTCCAGCGCCCGGGCGAGGCGGACCCAGGGGTCCTCGCTCGCGGCCAGGGTGGCCTTGTCGGCGGTGAGGATGGCCCGGCGCCCCTCGGCGGTGGCCAGCACCGGCTTGTCGAAAAGAACGCGCAGCGAGCCATCTACGCCGCCGCTGGCCGCCACGAGCGCGTCGATCTGCGGGGCGGAGGAGCCGCCCTCGAGCTTGACCACCCGGGGCAGCAGCTCGGCGAGCAGGGCGCGGTCGGCCTCGAGCCACAGGGTCTTGTCGAGGCGGTCGCTGCGCTGGAGGATGCGGTCCAAGTCCCGCTCCCGGTAGCCGGGGGCGCGCTCCTCGTCGGGCTTTTGGCGCTCATCGGCGAGGCGGACCGCTTGGTGGGCCACCTCCAGCAGGTCGGCGCTGCGGCTGAGCCAGCTCAGCAGGTACTCGGCCTGCCAGTCGGCG
>CANHON010000052.1 GCA_947462115.1 Deltaproteobacteria bacterium
GCACGCCCACCACCGCCGGCTCCGGAGAAGCCGCAGCGGCGGGTGGAGCGGCGCTCGTGACCAGCGCCGCGCAGAGCGCAGCGGCGCGACAGCGGTGGGGCGAGCGGCGCTGAAGCGAAGGTCCCATGCCCGGAGCGTACAGCATCGGGGAGGGACTTCGTGAAAACAGCCTCTGGCGGGGCGACCTCACCCTTCCTTACGGCTGCTCCTCAGGGCGCGCCGGCGCCATCTGGGCCTCCGCCTGGGCCGCGTCGCGGTTGTGCCGCCAGGTGGTCCGCATGCGCCGCTCGCTGCTGCGGGTGGCCCCGCCCAAGCGCCAAGCGAGCTCGGTGGACTGCAGCAGCCAGGCGCCCGGCACCGAGCTCAGCCCCGCGCCGATGCGCAGATCGGCGTGCTTCCACGAGAACTGCCAAGCGGCGCTGGCCACGTAGCTGTCCCGGAGGGGCGCCTCGCTGGAGCCGCCCAGGGCCTTGTCGAGGTTCATCAGCGGCGGCAGATCCTCGGGGTTCGTGGCGCTGTCCACCTCGCTCCACACCATGCCCTGCGCCTGCAAGATGAGGCTGTCGCGGCGGTTGAATCGCACATCCGTCGCCACGCGAATGCTGACGGAGCTCGCCGCGAGATCGAGCGGGGCCTGGCCCACCACCCCCTCCACCTGGGGCTGGTAGCCCGCGAGGTCAGGGGCCACGAGGCCGAGCAGCCGCGGGGGATCGCTGAGGTCCGGCAGGCCCGAGGCGCGGAAGCCGTTGTAGAGCCCGCTGACGTGAAGGGACCAGGGCGGCAGCACCTGGACCGAGAGCACGCCGCCGCCGCCGAGCTGCTGGCCCTGAAACTCACCCACGCCGAGCCGGTAGAGCTGACCGCTGGCCGCGAGATCGACCGGACCGACCCGAAGCAAGTTGACCTTGGCCGTCCCGTTCACGATCCCGAGGGCGGCCAGGGGCGGCGAGAACCCGATCTGGGTGCGGGGCAGGGCCCCGACGCTGACGCTGCCCAGGCCCAGGCGCCACTCCCCAAACTCCAGCGTATAGGCCGTGAAGTCCGTGACGCCGTAGGGGTTCTGCCCGAGCTGACCGCGCTTGGGCTCCAGCCAACGGAGCCCCGCAGCCGAGAGGGGCGCGGCCGGCACCGCCTCCGCGAGCACCTCCGGCGGGAGCGCGGCGGGTCCCGGCTCGGCGGCGGCCGTCTCGTCGGCGGCCGAGGCCGAGGCCACGCCCACGCCAGCCAGCCCGAGGGCGAGGACGCGGCGCGCGTGGCGCCCAAAGGCCTGAAAAAGGGGAGATGGTCGCATCGGTCCTCCGTTCGCCGCGATGCGCCGCGGCCCACACGGAGGGGGACGGATCGGGCGAGGGGCCGCTTGAGCGCGGTCGCTTGCGGGAGATTGCTTAGGCCGGGCCCGAGGGCGCACGACCGATCGCCGTCTGGTGCCCCGCCACGTGAAAGACCCGCGACCAGAAGGCGACGGGCAGCTCGACGGTCCAAAAAACAACGAGCAAGATCAAGCGCATCAGCCCGTGGAGCGCGCGCTTGCCGAGGGGGTGCGGGCCGGGTCCCCGCACCCCGAGCAGGTCTTCGCCCCACAAGCCGAGGCTGGTGACCAGCTCGATCGGGAACAGCATCGTCTGGTGGTGCACGAACTCGAAGCCCGCCCGCTCCAGGGTCGCCCGGAGCGTGTCGGGGCTAAAGTGAACGAGGTGCTGGGGCGCGAGCAGGGGCATCCAGCGGCGGCCCAGGACCACCCGCCAGAGGCTGCGCCAGTTCGGCACCTCCACCACCACGAGGCCGCCGGGCCGCAAGGCGCGGCGGGCCGCCACCAAGGTCGCGACCGGGTCCGGGTCGTGCTCCAGGCACTCAAAGAAGGTGATGACCGAGGCGCTGCCGGCGGGCACCGGATCGTCGATCAGCCGCCCGACGCTGTACTCGGCAGGGGCGCCGCCCCGGGCCCGGGCCAGCGCCACGCTCCCCGCGTCCAGATCGACGCCGGCGACCGCGCAGCCGGTGTGCTCGTGGGCGGTGTCGAGGAAGAAGCCCTGGCTGCAGCCCACGTCGAGGAGGCGATCGTCGGGCCCGAGCTTCCGCACCTTCTCGATGGTGATGAGGCGGTAGCGGTTGAGCAGCCTGCCGGCACCGCTTCGATAAAAGCCAGCCATATCCACAGCTTGGGTGGAGTCTGCGCCCGCGCTGTAGGCCCCCTCATAGTAAAAGCCCAAGCCCTCGACCGTGGGGCGCGGCCGGGTCATCACGAGCCCGCAGGCACGGCATCGATCCAGGCGAAACACGCCGGGCTTTTGCCAGGCGAAGTCGCGCAAGCCCTCCAAGGCCACGCTGAAGTCCTCGCCGCCGCACAGCAGGCAAGCGGGGGACTCCAGGGGCACGGGGCAAGCGTCGCGGGGGTCCAGGGCCATGGGGCGCCTCCGACCCGGAGCCTACCCCCCGGCGGGGCCGCTCCCGACGCAGTCCGGCTAAACAGCGCCGCCAAGGGGCCGAAGCGGGGCGCACTTGGAGGCCCCATGTCTGCGCGCTCACTTTTTGGTCGCCCAGCGACGCCCCCCCGCCGTCGCCGCATCCCCCTCGCGTTCACCTTGATCTGGCCAGCGTTGGGCTGTGAGCACGGGGCCGCGCTGGACTCGGGCGAGCCCCTCGAGGCACCCCCAATGGGCCGCAGCAGCGCCTCCGCCGAGCGCGCGGATCGCCCGAGCATCCTGTCGATGCAGGTCGGCGACGGCAGCGGCTGGGTGCCGGAGCGCGCCACCCACGTGGTCGTCGACGCCAAGGGACCGGCGACGATCGACGCGGTGTGCGTGACCACCCAGCGCCGGTGCACCACCTGGACGTCCATCGCCGACGCCTACCCCCTCAGCCTCCCGCCGGGCGGCGCCGCCCACACCGTCCGCGCCTGGGCCCGTGACACCACCGGGGCGATCTCGGCCGTGGCCCAAGCGACGGTGCGCGTCGACGGCCGCGCGCCGACCGACGGCACGCTGGTCGCCACCCCAGAGCCCGGCGCCATCTCGCTGCAGTGGAGCGGCGCCGCGGACGCCGGCACCGGCATCGACCACTACATCTTGGTCGGCGAAGCGGGGAGCATCGTGCCCACCTGCAGCGACACCGGGGGCCTGCGCTGGGAGGGAGGCGGCCAGGCCGCCCGCTTCGACGGCGTGGGCCCCGGCACCTACGCCTTCCGGGTCTGCGCGGTGGACCGCTTCGGCCGCACCTCCCGCGGCGCCACCCTCCGCACCAGCGCCGCGCCCGACACCACCGCGCCGGTGATCACCTCGGTCACGGTAGACGGCGGCGGCAGCTGGTCGGCCACCCGCGCCCTGGCGCTGAACGTCGCCGTGACCGATGCCTCGGAGGTCACCCACCTCTGCTTTGACGAGGACCGCCCCTGCGGCGCCTGGCAGCCCATGGCCACCCCGGCGGCGACGACGCTCTCGGCCGGCTCGGGCGCCAAGACGATCAACGTCTGGGCCCGCGACGCCTGGGGCAACGAGAGCGCGCGCGTGACCTTCGCGACCGGCCTCGACAACAGCCCGCCCCTGGCCGGGAGCCTGAGCGCCGAGGCCGGCCCGAGCCTCGTGCGCCTGTCCTGGTCTGGCTTCGACGATCCCGACAGCGGCGTCGCTCTGTATCGAATCTACCGCGACGACGACCGGGCCCCGACCAGCTGCGGCGCGGGCACGCTGGTCTACGAGGGGGCCGGCAGCGCCACGACCGACAGCGGGCTGCGCTCGGGCCAGCGGTACGGCTACCGCATCTGCGCCGAAGACGCCGTCGGGAACGCCCACAGCGGCGTCACGACCAACGCCACCCCGCTGGCGGAGCTCGAGGCGCCCACCCTGCGCAGCCTGCGCCTCGCCGGCGGCGCCCCCGCGGTGTTCGATCGGTACATCACCGTCGAGATTGACGCCACCGACGTCAATGGCGTCGCGCGGATGTGCCTGTCGAACACGCCCACCTGCGGCACCTGGCGCAGCTTCCAGGCCAGCTCCAACTGGACCTTGGAGGCCGGGGCCTACGGCGACCGCGAGGTCTACCTGTGGTTGGAGGACAGCCTCGGCAACCGCACGACCGCCGCCGCGAGCGCCTCGATCCGCTACGGGGCCGACGCCGACCGCGACGGCTTCGCCGACGGGTGGGACTGCGATGACGGCGACCCGCGCGCCTACCCCGGCGCCGCCCTGGCCTGCGGGGCCGACCACGACTGCGACGGCTACGACGACGACGATCAGGACGACGACGGCCTGTCCTCCATGGCCTGCGGCGGCGAGGACTGCGACGACGAGGACCCCCTCGCCAACGGCAGCACCTGTCCCCAGGGCGAGTCCTGCCTCGACATCCTCGAGGCGGGGCGCTCGGTCGGCTCGGGCGCCTACCGCATCGACCCCGACGGCTGGGGCGGCGGGGCCCCCACCGAGGCCGTGCTCTGCGAGATGGTGGCCCACGGCGGCGGCTGGACTTTGCTGTTCACCAACCGCAGCAGCTGGCCCATCGCCGACATGGTCACCGCCACCACCGTGGGCAGCGCGAGCCTCACGGCGAACTACCGGGGGGCGGTCTGGTCCACCCTGCCCTTCACCGACCTCATGTTCGAAGATGGCGTCAATGACGCTGTGTACGAGGAAGTTGGGGACGGGAGCGAGTCGTACTGGGACTTCCAGTCGCGCATCCCCGAGCCCGACTGCACCCGCACCAGCGGCCTCACCTGGCCGATGACCGCCGGGAACCTCGCGGGCGGGCAGCTCTGCGACACGAACCTCTACATCCACCCCCACGACCAAGACGGCGGCGGGCTCTGCACCCTCGCGCGCGTCAATTCCAACTACGCGCTGGGGCCCACCTGGAGCGCGAACAACAACAACGGCTGCCCGCTCGATGACCCCAGCGGCACCTCCTTCGCCAACCACGCGCCCAGCCTCGCGGTGTGGCGCGCGCCGCTGCGCATGTGGGCCCGCTGAGCCGCGCGCCGGGCGCCCCGCCGTCAATTAGCCGCCTCCGTTGAGGGCCCCCGCGGCCCCCCGGAGGACCGCCTGGACCCGAGCACCCCAACGCCCGGCTTGGGCGCCCAGCTGCGCCGCCTCGACGACCGCTTCTGGATCGTCAACACCATGGAGATGCTGGAGCGCCTCGCCTACTATGGCGTGCGCGGCGTTGTTCCCATCTACATGGTGCTGGCACCTGAGGCCGGCGGCCCCGGCCTCGACCACGTCCAGAAGGGCGCGATCTTCGCCGCCTGGGCGGCCGTCCAGAGCCTGCTGCCGATGTTCACCGGCGGCCTCGCCGATCGCTATGGCCACAAGAACACCATCGTGGTGGCCATCCTCATCAAGGTGCTCGGCTACGTCGGCATGGCGATCAGCCACAGCCACGCCCCCTTCTTCGCCTCCTGCCTGTTGCTGGCCACCGGCACGGCGCTGTTCAAGCCCGGCGTTCAAGGCACCTTGGCGGCCAGCCTCAAGGGCCCCGAGGCGCCGGTGGGCTGGGGCATCTTCTACCAGGTGGTCAACATCGGCGGCTTCATCGGGCCGATGCTCGCCGGCGTGCTGCGCCTGCTGCGGTGGGACTGGGTGTTCCTGAGCTGCGCGGCCATCGTGCTGCTCAACCTGCTGTGGCTGCCCTTCTACCGAGACTCCACCCAAGACCAGGACCTCGCCGACAAGGCGGCCAGCGCGGCCGGCGCGCCCGACGCCCGCGGCGCCGCCTGGGCCCAGCTCGCCACCTCCACCCGGCCCGGCCTCGCCCGCGGCTGGGGGCTCGCGATGCTCGGGGGCGGGATCGCCTGGGCGGGCGCCCACGCGGCCGGGCTCGTGGGGCTGCGCCACCCGGCGGCCTGGTTCGCCTTGGGGATCACCGCGCTCTCCGCCAGCTGCGCGATCGGCGCCGCGCTCTCCGCCCTCGCGGGGCCGCGCCTCGCCCGCCTCGCGCCCGGCCTCGCAGCGGGCGCCGCCGTGTTCGCCTTCGTCGCCGATCACGCCGGCGCGCTCGAGCCCGCCATCGCCGCCCTCGAAGCGCGGGGCCTCGGCCCGATCGCCTTCGGCCTGCGCTTCGGCAGCGGCAGCTTCTTGTCCTGGGGACTGCCCGGCCTCGCGGCGCCGCTGCTCCGCTTCGCCGCCGAGCCCGCCCGCTACGCCCGCCCCAACCAAGGCGCGCTGGGCATCGTGCTGCTCAGCATCCTCGGCCTGTTCTCCCCGCGGGTGTTCTGGTTCTGCCTCATCTTCTCCGGCTTCTGGCTCAGCTTCAATCAAGTATTTGATCTGCTTCCCAACAGCATCGATGACTGGGTCAACAGCGGCGATGTCGTCGCCGACCTGGGCGCGGCGCTGGCTTGGCCTGGCGCCTCGACCGCCGCGCTGCTCGTTGCGGCGGCCCTCAGCGGCGCGGTGGTCTCCGGCTTGCTGCTGCTGGTCATGCACCCCGATCGGGTCCTCGGCCGGCTGAGCGCACCCCGGGCCGTGCTCGTGGGCCTCACCTGGGCGGGCGCGCTGAGCCCCTTGGCCCTCGGCGCGTCGGTGGGGCTTCAGGTGGCCTTGGGCCTCGCCTGCGTGGCGGCGTCGCTGCTCTCGGCCTGGTCGCCCGGGCGCCCCGCGAGCCTCGTCGGCGGCCTCGCGGCCGGCGCCGCCTTCGCCGCCGGGTTCTCCCCCGCGGCCGGGCGGATGTCGGGCGAGCTGACCGCGCTCGCGGCCGCCGGCGGCCAGATCAACCCGGAGTGGATGATCAACCTCAACGCCGGGCTCATCGTCACCACCATGGTCTTCGTGGCCAAGGCCACCGACCGGTTGCCGGCGCTCTGGTCGATCATCATCGGCATGGGCTTGGCGACGGTGGGCGGCGCGCTGGCCGGCACCGCCACCACCGGCTGGGCCTGCCTCGGCGGCCTCGCGGTCTTCTCGGTGGGCGAGATGCTGTCGAGCCCCAAGAAGCTGGAGTACCTCGCGAGCCTCGCCCCGAGCGGCCAAGAGGGGCTCTACATGGGCTACGCCAACATCCCGGTGGCCATCGGCTGGATCGCCGGCTCCGTCCTGGCTGGCGACGCCTACGAGCACCACGGCGACAAGATCAACCTCGCCCGGCGCTACCTCAGCGTCGAGCTCGGGCGGGCCGACGCCGAGGCCCTCCCCCGCACCGAGGTGCTCGCGTCGCTGGCCGAAGCCCTGCACACCGACGCCGATGGCGTCCGGCAGTTTCTTTTGGCCGAGTACTCCCCCGGCGATGTCTGGCTCAGCCTGGCCGGCTGGGGCCTCGCGAGCGTGATCGGCATGGTGGTCTACGACGCCGTGGTCCGCCGGCGCGCGCGCACCGCAGCGGTCAGCGCCGCTGGTGAACGGTAAGGCAGCGTCGAGGAGGGCAATCCAGGGCCGCGCCCCGCGATCGGCGCCGCCCGCCTTGGGACCGCTGGCCCCGATCCTCAGCCCGAGCCCATTCCAGACGATCGCGTTGACAATAGCGTAAGGCACAGCGCTCTCAACATGGGCCTCCTCCTGGCCGATCGGCCAAGCCTGGGCAGGCCTGATCGATTCGGACGAAGACGTGCCCTTTCTCGCTTGTGTGCCGCCGGACGCCCCGTTATCGGCGCGCTGCCTTTGCGGCGCCCCCTTCGGGGGGAGGATGAGGCCAAGGCCCCCGCCGACGGCCGCCCTTCTGGGCGGAGCCGCTCAACGGGCCGGTCTGACCCCCCACCCTGTTCCGCAGGCGAAGCGCGCCAAGGTGCGCTCGCGACCGCTCTGTACAGCGGCTCCCACCCACGACGGTTGGACGCCGCCCGCCCGCTGACCCTCCCGGTCGGTGCGGCCCAGAACCCCTTCAATCTCACCCCCATCATCGAGGAGTCTCCCATGAACAAGAAGGACGTCGCTTCCCAGCTCGCCGCCCGCGCCAACATCTCCGTGGTCCAGGCCCAGGCGCTCCTCAACCACCTCTTCGACGCTGAGACCGGGATCATCACCGGCACCCTCGCCTCGGAGACCCAGGACGACGCCAAGGTCCTGTTCGCCGGCTTCGGCACCTTCCAGCGCAACACCCGCGCTGGCCGCCGCGGCACCAACCCCTCCTCGGGCCAGAAGATGGACATCGAGCCCAAGGAGTACATCAGCTTCAAGCCCGGCAAGACCCTCCGCGAGCGCATCGCGGCGATGCCCGCTGGCGCCAAGGCCTGATTCGCCCCCCTTTTCTGGGCCGAACCGCTCTCGCGGCCCACGTGGAGAAGCCATGAACAAGAAAGACGTCGCCTCCCAGCTCGCCTCCCGCGCCGACATCTCCTTGGTGCAGGCCCAGGCCGTCCTCAACCACCTCTTCGACGCCGAGGACGGCATCATCGCCGCCTCGCTCGCCTCCGAGAGCCAGGACGACGCGAAGGTGCTGTTCGCCGGCTTCGGCACGCTGCTGCGCAAGACCCGCGCCAGCCGCGTCGGCACCAACCCCTCCTCCAAGGGCAAGCTCGAGATCCCCGCGAAGGAGTACGTGAGCTTCAAGCCCGGCAAGACCCTCCGCGAGCGCATCGCGTCCATGCCGGCCCAGAAGTGAGCTTGGCGCGCGCCTGAGCCCAGGCACGCGACCCTCGAGCCCCGCCGTCTTCGGACGGGGGGGCTTTCGACTGCGCGGTCACCAGATCGCAACCGGGCGCCCTGCCCTGGGCGGATACCCGGCCCGGGCCTTCGCCCCGACCCTCGCGCCCGCGCCCCGCGCCCCCTCCTTTCGCCCCGTTGCACCATGACGCCGTCCGCGCTTTTGCTCCTCCTGTCCGCCGCCGCCTCGGCCGCGCCCGAACAAGGCGCGACCGCCAGCTTGGCCGGCGGCTACCTGTTCGTGGACGATGATGAAGAGGTGGACGACGCCTGGGAGTTCGCGCCCCGGGTGGGCTTCACCCTCGGCACGGTGTGGACCTTCGAGGCCGAGCTGGGCCTGCACGGCGGCGAGGTCCCGGCCCTGGGCCTGCCCTACCGTGGGTGGACGCCGCGGCTGAGCCTGATGGTCAACATGGCCCCCGACAGCTGGCTTCAGCCCTTCTTCATCGGCGGCGGCGGCCTGTTCTCCCGACAGGTCACGCCCACGGGCGACACAGCACTTCCACAATCCGCGAAAAACAGCCGCTTCGTGCGAGAGAACCCCGCCACCGACTTCGCGCTGAACTTCGGCGCGGGCGCGATGGCGCGCGTCCACGGCCCCTGGTTCATCCGGGCCGACGTGCGGAGCCTGATCCACTTTGGCGAGGACCGCACCGGCCAGTACCCCGACGAGTACGGCAACTGGGAGGTCACCGGGGGCATCTGCTTCCGCGGCGTCGAGCTCAACCGCGACGATGACCGCGACGGTGTGGTGGATCGCTTCGACGCCTGCCCCAACCGCCGCGAAGATCTCGACGGATTTCGCGACGAGGACGGCTGCCCCGACCTGGACGACGACAAAGACGGCGTGCCCGACGCCAGCGACCAGTGCCTGGAAGAAGAAGAGGACAAAGACGGCTACGAGGACAAAGACGGCTGCCCGGACCCGGACAACGACCGGGACGGCGTGGCCGACTGGACCGACCGCTGCCCCGACGAGGCCGAGGACCGCGACGGCTTCACCGACGATGACGGCTGCCCCGACGATGACAACGACGGCGACGGCATCTCCGACGAGCTCGACCGCTGCCCCAGCGTGGCGGAGGACCGCGACGGCTTCGAAGACGACGACGGCTGCGCCGAGCTGGACAACGACCGCGACGGCGTGCCCGACGACCGGGACCGTTGCCCGGCCGAGCCCGAGGTGGTCAACGGCGTGGACGACGACGACGGCTGCCCCGACGACCGCCCCAAGGAGCCCGACACCTTCAACGGCGTCATCCGCGGCGTGAACTTCGAGACCGGCAGCGAGCGGCTCACCGTCGATAGCTTCCGGGTGCTCGACGAGGTGGCCGCCACCCTGCTCGCCTTCCCCTCCATCCGAATCGAAGTGCAAGGCCACACCGACTCGGACGGGCCCGACAACAAGAACCTGCTGCTCTCCGCCAAGCGGGCCCGCAGCGTGGTCGAGTACCTCATCAACCGCGGCGTGCACCCCGATCGGCTGGAGTACGTGGGCTACGGCGAGACCAAGCCCATCGTCGCCAACAACAGCAAGGCCAACAAGGCCGTCAACCGCCGCGTGGAGTTCCGCCGGCTGGACACCCCGGGCGGCGGCTGATGGCGCGCCCGACGCGGGCCCCCTTGCCCATCGACGCCGCGCTGCCGGCGTTGATCGACGCGCTCCAGGACCGCGGGGCCGCTGTTTTGGTGGCGCCGCCCGGCTCTGGAAAAACCACCCGCGCGCCGCCGGCCCTGCTGGAGGCCGGCCTCCTCGGCGCCGGCAAGCTCGTGCTGCTTCAGCCGCGGCGGGTCGCGGCCCGGCTGGCGGCCCGGCGGATCGCCGAGGAGCTGGGCGCCCCGGTGGGCGGCGTGGTCGGCTACCGCGTGCGCTTCGACGATCGCACCAGCAGCGCCACCCGCATCGAGGTCGTGACCGAGGGCCTGCTCACCCGCCGCCTCGCCCAGGACCCGCTCCTGAGCGACGTGGACATGGTGATCCTCGACGAGTTTCACGAGCGAAGCCTGCACACCGACCTCGGCCTCGCCCTGCTCGCGGCGCTGCGGCGCGAGCTCCGGCCCGAGCTCCGCCTGCTGGTGATGTCGGCCACCCTCGATCCGGGCCCGGTGCAGCGCTTTTTGGCGGATGAGCGGGGCCCAGCGCCCCTGATCCAGGCCGAGGGCCGGACCTTCCCCATCGCCCAGCGCTACCTCGACCGGCCGCTCAGCCAGCGCCTCGACCAGGCCGTGGCGCAGGCCGTCCGCGCCGAGGCCCCCCGCGCCGCCGGCCACACCCTCGTCTTCTTGCCCGGCGTCGGCGAGATTGACCGCGTCAAGGCCCTCCTCGAAGAGCAGCCCCCTGCGGACGCCCCCGAGGTCCTGCCCCTGCACGGCCGCCTGCGCCCCGAGGAGCAGGACGCCGCGCTCGCGCCCTCTGCCCGCAAAAAGGTGGTGCTGAGCACCAACATCGCCGAGACCTCCGTCACCTTGGAGGGGGTCGCCCTGGTCATCGACGCCGGCATGGAGCGCCGCCCGGTGGCCGAGCCCGCCACCGGCCTCGTGCGCCTCGAGACCCAGCCCATCGCCCGGGACAGCGCCGATCAGCGGGCCGGGCGGGCCGGCCGCACCGGTCCCGGCGCCTGCCTGCGCTTGTGGACCGAGGCCGAGCACCGCCTCCGCCCGGCCAGCGCCGCCGCCGCCATCCACGAAGAGGACCTCGCCGGCACCCTGCTCCTGCTGCTCGACATGGGCGAAGATCCGCTGCGATTCCCGTTCTTCGAGCGCCCGAGCCCCGGCGCGATCGCAGGCGCCCAATCGACCTTGCGGGCCATCGGGGCCCTCGACGGCGCCGGCATCACCCCGCTCGGCCGTGAGATCAACCGCTTGCCCACGCACCCGCGCTTTGGGGCCGTGGTGGTGGCCGGCCGGGCCACCGGCTGCCTGCGGGCCGCCGCCGCCGCCGCCGCCCTCTGCGCCGAGCGCGACCCCTGGCCCGACCAAGCCGACCGCCTCGACCTGCTGGAGCGGATCGCCCTGCTGGACCAGCCCGCCCGCCGGAGCGGCGCCCAGCCCGGCGCTCACCGGGAGTGCGCAGCGGTGCGGGATCAGCTCATCGCCGTGGCCGGTGGCGCGGGCGCCGACCGCCCGGCCTCGGACCGTCCCGGTCCCGACTTCGAAGACCGCGTCATCCAGGCGATCTTGGCGGGCTTCCCCGAGCGGCTGGCGCGCCGACGGGAGGGCGGGCTGGGCCGCTTGTTGATGGCCAACGGCAGCGGCGCGGTGCTGGAGCCGCCCGAGCAGGTGCCCGGCGCCGAGCTGCTGGTGGCGGTGGTGCTGCAGGCCGGTCGCCCCGGCGTCCACAGCGAGCACCGGGTGCGCCTCGCCGCGCCGGTCCGCGCCGGGCTGCTGCCGGTCCGCCGGGTGACCGAGGCGCGCTGGGACGACGACCGCCGCGCCGTGGTCGTCGTGGAGCGCCGGATGGTCGGGGCGCTGGTGCTCAGCGAGCGGGTCGCGCCCGAGCTGCAGCCCGCGCCGGCGGCCGCCGCAGCCTTGCTGGAGGCCGCTGCCCGCCGCCGCCCCGATCGCGGGCTCGATCTGGTCCGCCTGGGCGCCTTACGCGGGCGACTCCGACTGATCCAGCGCCACATGCCCGAGCTCGGCCTGCCGGCGGTGGACGAGGCGGGCCTCGACGCCCTCCTGCCCACCCTCTGCTTCGGCCGGCGTAGCTTGGACGAGCTCGCCCGGATTGACGTGGAGCAGGCCCTGCTCGGCCACCTCGCCTGGACCCTGCGGGCCGCCATCGACGCCCAGGCGCCCACCCACCTCGTCGTACCGACCGGCTCCAGCCTGCCGCTCGACTATGGCGACGGCGAGGAGCCCCCGGTGCTCGCGGCCCGGATCCAGCAGCTTTTCGGGCTGCGCCAGACGCCCGCGGTCTGCTCCGGCCGCGCCCCGGTCCGGCTGCACCTGTTGGCCCCCAACGGCCGCCCGCAGCAGGTCACCCAGGACCTCATGAGCTTCTGGCGGGAGGGCTACCCCGAGGTGCGAAAAGAGCTCCGTGGACGCTACCCCAAGCATCCATGGCCCGAGGACCCGCTCACCGCGCCCCCTTCGGACCGCGCTCGGCGGCGCTCGGACGGTTGAGGCCCGGCAGCTCCGCGAGCTCCGCGACCACCGACAGCAGCCGCATGTGCGCCCCGAGATCGACGGCGTCCGGGTCGAGGATGCGCTGCACCAGCGCGCCCAGCAAGAAGCTGAGGAGGGCCCGCGCCACGCCCTCGTCGGCGATGTCGAGCTGCTCGGCCAGCGCCTCGGTGTACTCGGTCAGCGTATCGGAGAGCAGGCCCTGGGCGGCCTCCCCGCTGTGGTGCCGTTGGTACTCCAAGGTGATCTGCAGGGTCTGCTGAAGCGGGCTCGCGTTCTCCTCCAAAAAACGCCCCAGCGCGGCGATCCGCTCACCGCGGCTCAGATCGGCGGAGATGCCCTGGGTGGCGAGGGCCACGGTCTTGGCGGTGGCTTGGCGCACCATCGCCTGGAACAGGGCGTCTTTGCCGTCGAAGTAGTGGTAGAGCGTGCCGGTGGACACGCCCAGCTGGTCCGCGAGGCCGCGCATCGAAAGGCTCGCGTAGCCGAGGCGCGCGAACAGGCCGAAGCTCTGCTCCAGCAGGGCCTCGCGGCGGCGGTCGTGATCGACGATGCGGGGCATGGGGGCCTCCTCAGCCGCCGGGGTTGGTCGGCGAGCAGGGGGCTTCACCGCAAAAATGCAGGATGACGCCCGGGTCTTCAGGGTCGAGGAAGCGGAGCACCTGGGCCGCCTGCCCGGGGAAGTGCCGCGGGACGCCGTGGGCCCCGGTGCGCGGCGCGGGGCGGTTTCCGGGCGGCGGCAGGCCGAGCCCGGGGTCGAGCTGCACCCAGCCGGCGCCGACCGCGGGCAGCGCCGCCGCCGGCAGGTCGGGCGGAGCCAGCACCGCGGGGCCGAGCAGCGGCAGGCCGGCGCCCCGCATGAGCAGCTCGGTGGTCAGGTTCGGCACTTGGTCGTCCCCCACCGCCTCTTGGAACAGCACCGACCGCCCCGCCAGGGCCTCGGCCTCGATCGCCGGGTCTGCGGGATCCCAGAACAGCTGACTGGCGGCGTAGAGGCGCTGGCGGTCGCTGGCGCTCGGGACCCCGGAGGTGACCAGCAGCTCAAACTGGGGCCAGTTGGAGCTGCGCTCCAGCATGGTCGACCACGAGGCGCCGCCGACGTGCAGCACCGCCGCGTCCACCTCGACCCCCTGGGCGAGCATGGCCGCGCCCTCGATGCTGCCCAAAGAGATGCCGTAGTAGAACAGCTGATCGCGGTTGACGATGACCTCCCCGGCGTCATTTTGGAAGATCGGGTCCTCCAATAGGCCGCCCTCGCGCACCAAGCGCACCAGCGCGGCTTGGTTGGCGATGCCCTGCACCAGCTTGTCGGTGAGCTCGGGCAGCCGGCCGAAGTCGCTCCCCACGCCGACGGCCACCGGCAGGTCGGTGAAGGTCAGGCCCCGCATGCGGGTGCCCACCACCACCGCCCCCGCGGCGTCCGCCAGGGCCACCACAGCGCTGGGATCGTCGGGCTGGCCCAGGTAGTCGCTGGGCTGGCTGAAGATCCCGTGCCCAAACATCCACACCGGGGCGGTGCCCGCCGGCCGACGTCGGGCGCCCTCGGTGACCAGCACCATCAGGTAGGCCTCGACCTGGCCGGTGGGCCGCGGCCGCCCGTCGGCGTCGAGGTCCAGCCAGCGATCGTCCAGCAGCAGGTCCACGGTGCTGAACCGGCCCTCGGCCCGCCGCCACTGCCGCTCGGGCAAAGGATCGCCGAGATCGACGTCAGCGAAGCGATCCCAGGCCCAGGCCTCCGGGACGCCGACCGACTCCAGCGCCCCGCGCAGGGGCGCGGCGCCGTCCCCGACCGGGAAGGAGAAGGCCAGCCGTACGCTGTCCTCGGTCAACGCGGGGTTGAGCTCCAGCAGCCGATCCACCAGGGCCGGCACCAAGGGCCCGCTGCGGGGCGCGCCCTCCACCGCTTCGCCGGCGAGCGCCGCCTCAAACCACTGTGGTCGGGGAAGCGGGCCCGAGGCGCCCGGCTCACCTTCGGCGACCCGCACCTGATCGGTGATCAGCACGCCGATCTCAGCGCCCACCGGCAACGGGCGCAAGGGCCGGATGAGCAGCGTGGGCCGCAGGTCTTCCGGCAGCGCGGCGGGGCTCAGCGGCCAGCCGAGATCGAGCTCGGCCATGCAGGGGATGGCCTGCCCGAGGCTCAAGTCCCAGAGCTGCACGCTGCCATCCGCCCGGACGGCCTCGGCGGTGGGCAAGGACGCCGGGTCAATGGCCACCGGCAGCGGCACCACGGCCGTCTGCACCCGGCTGAAACCCCGGCGCCAGGCCACCCGCTCCACCGGAAAGGGGGTGCCGTCCAGCGCCGCCGGGAGCGCCGCCACCGACAGGTCGAGCTGACCATCGGCGCCGACCAGCTCCGACGAGGGGAAGGGCCAGCGCGGATCCCGCAGGGCGCGCGCGTCGGGGTCGGTCCCCGCCTTGCGGGGTTCGGCCGCGCAGCCGACGCTGAGCACCGCGAGCCCGCCCAGGGAGGCGACGGGCTGCGGGGAACGGCGCGCTGGGCGGGTCAGAGGGGCAGGCATGCCCAGAGCCTAATCGCCGGAGCTGCTCAGGCGGACGCCCGCGCTGCGTGGGGGCTCTCCGCGCTCAGCGGGCGGGCGACCGGGGCCCGGACGCGGGTGAACACCCGCTGCAGGGACAGGGGCCCGCGGTGCACCTCATTGCCCCACCAGAGCCGATCGTCGGGGCCCGGTGCGGCCGGCCGGTCGGCCAGGTCTGCCCCGCGCTCCGCCCCGCCGCCGCCGACGCTCAGGCGTCCAAAAGCGCGGGCCGCGGCCATCAGCCCGGTCGGGCCGATCCCAAAGGTGGCGCAAGCGCCGCCCGGCGCGCCGAGCATGGTGCAGAGCTCGGCCTCGTCGGCGAAGGGCACCACCGCGAGCACCGGCCCCGGCTTCACCGCCGTCACGATGGCGAGGTCCGACGCGCAGCCGCTCACCACCGTCGGGTAGAGCACCGGCTCCCGCTCCTCGCCGAAGCGCCGGAAGTCCAGCCCCACGTCGAGGCTCGCGCCAGCGTCTTCGGCGGCGTCCAGCATCTCGAGCAGCGCCGCGCGATCTGCCTCCGAGCGCAGCGGGCTGACCATGGCCTCGGGGTCGTGCGGGTCCTCAACCGTCCGCACGGCGGCCTCGGCGCAGATGGCCTCGACGAAGGCGTCGTGAAGGCGCTGATGGACGTAGACCCGGCCGATCCCCGCGCGCTCGCCCCCGCCCAGGCGGAAGGCCGCGCTGGCCACCGCCACCGCCGCGGCGAGGTCGCCCCCGGCGCCCAACAGCACCGCGTCGTTGGCGGCCCGCTCCCAGACCAGCGGCTGGCCGCTCGCGCGCACCGCGGCCTCTTGGTCCTCGAGGGCCGGCAGCGCCCCGCCCACCCAGAGGGCGTGGCAGTAGGGGTCCAAGCGGGTGCGCTGCACGAAGGCCGCCGGCTCCATCGCGCTGAAAATGACGCCAGGCAGGCAGCGCTCGGCGAGGGAGGCGAGGCGCAGCGCGGTGCGCTGGAGGGACGGACAGAGGTTCACCACCACCTGTGGGCAGCCCGCCATCACCGCCGCGGGCATCACCCGGCAGAGGTCGGTGAGCGCCGCGCGGGCCTCCACTTGGATCGCGACCGCGCCGGTGGCCCGACGTTCACCGGATCGTACCGCGGGATCGACCGCCTCGGGCCGCTCCCAGGCCCCGAGGGCCGCCATCGCCGCCGGGAGCTGCTCCGTGCGGAGCTCCCCCAGCGCGAGGTCAAGGTCTTCGGAGAGCTCCGAACACAGCTCCTCAGCCTGCGCCGCGAGGGCGAGCGAGAAGCGGCGGAGGGCCATGCTGCGCTTTTGTAGGTGGCTCATGCACCGGAGGACGGATCGGCGCGGCCCGGGCTTGAGCGGCGCGGAGGCCCGAAGTCCGCTGCGGAGCGATCAGTCCCCGAGCAGGGGCGCGGGCCGGAAGGCGGGGCAGCCGCGCAGCCGCGCCCAGAGGCCGGCTTCGGCGAAGGCCTGGTAGTGCGCCAGCTTCCACTCCAGCTCGCGGAGGCGGGCCTCGGCCGCGCCGGCCAGGCCCTTCCAGTCGCGGCACTCGCCCTCGGCCGCTAGGGCGCGCGCGCGCATCTCGCCGAAGAGGGCCTCTTGTTCGGCCCGAAGGCGTCGCTCCTCGTGCAGCTCGCGGCGCAGGCGAAGGTTCTCGGTTTCGAGCAGCAGGGCCTCGAGATCACCCCCGGCGCTGC
>CANHON010000053.1 GCA_947462115.1 Deltaproteobacteria bacterium
CTGCTTCGGCCAAGGCTTGGCTGGATCGCTGGTCGAGCCTGCCGGAGAGCGGCGCCCGCGCCCACAGCCTCACCCGCGCCGCCCTCGGGCTCGCGGCGGGCGACCCGGAGCTGGCCTGGTCGGCGGCCTTGGAGGCCCGGGCCGACTCCCCGGACGCGGCGGCGGCGGTGCTCGCCCGGGTGGCGCAGCAAGGGAAGAAGCCCGAGCCGGTCGAGCCGCTGGTGGACGCCTTGATCGCGATGGCGGCCGCGCCCAAAGGTGGAGCGCCGGCGGCGACCCGCGAGGCGGCGGCCCAGGTCGCGGGCTGGCGGGCGGCGGCCCTGCGGGGGGAGCTGCTCGCGGCGAGCGGCGCGCTGACCGAGGCCCTGGACGAGTTCGAGAAGGCCGCCCAGGACGCTGATCCGCGCGCGCGCTTCCAGGGCAACCTCGGCCGCGCCGGCGCGGTGCTCGGGGCCAAGGTGTCGCCGGTGCCCACCGAGACGGTGGCGGAGTGGGCGGGCGCGGCCATCGACGCCGCCATTGAGGCCGGGGATGGGGCCGGAGCGCTCCGGGCCTTGGCCGTGTCGCGCGCGGTGTCGAGCCGGCTCGGCCAAGACGCCGCCCACGCGGAGCGCGCCGCCAAGGTGCGCGCGGCGGTCGGGGACGGCGGGCAGGGGGCGCTCGGCGCCCAGCTCATCGCGGCCCACGCCGACGCCGCCTACCGGGTCGGCCGGCTCGGGGCGGTGGTCGCCGATCAAGCTGCGGCGCAGCCGATGGCGGGGCCGGAGCTGCGCGGTCCGCTCGCGCTTCGTGGCGGGATCGCCGCCTTCTACCTGAGGGATGGCGCTGCGCTCGCCGCGGCCGCCCAAGCCGCCGAGGGGCCCTGGCGTGTGGCCCTTGAGGCGCTCCAGCGCGCTGCTTCCGGCGATCTGGCGGCGGCCCTGAGCGGAGCGCCCCGCGCGAGCCTGCCCCCGGACCTGCTCGCGGAGGTCCAGCTCGCGATCGCCCGCCAAGGCGGCGCGCGGACGCTGCCGGCCGCGGAGCGCGCGGTGGGCTTCGCCGATCAGTCCGGCGAGGCCCGCCTCATCGTCGAGTCGCGGCTCCAGCTCGAAGCGCTGCTGCGCGACGTCAACCCCGCGGCCGCGGCCAAGGCGGTCGAGCCGCTGCGCAAGGGCGAGGGCGCGGTCGGGCTCCGCGCCGAGCTGGCGGTGCGCGCCCAGCTCGCCGGCCTCCCGGCGGCGGCGGCGGTGGAAGGGGCACCCCCGGTCTGGGCCGCGGTGCTCGACGGGCGGGCGGTCGAGGCTCCGGCCCCGCGGTGGGCGGCGGTGGCCCGCTGGCACGCGGCCCTGCTCGATCCGACCCAAGAAGGGCTGGAGGAGTCGCTGCGGGGCGCCCTCGTCGCCCTCCCGCTGCACCGGGTCGGCGCCCTGAGCGCCGGCACCGCCCTCGACGGCTCGCAAGGGGTTGCGACGCCCGCGGCCTTGGCGGCCCTCGCGGCGCTGGAGCCCAAGGAGGGCGCGGTGGGCGCGGCCCTCGCGGTGCTGGAGGCGGTCCAGCGGCGCGGGCTCGCGCAGGACGAGCTGATCGTCGGACATGACGCCCTCGCCGGCCTCGCGCCCGAGACCCGCCGCGAGCTGCTCGAGGCCGCAGCGGTGGCCCGGGCGGCCACGACCGCCTACCACCTCGGCTTCGGCCCGCTGCCCGAGGAGGCCTATGACGCCCTCGCCGCCCTCGAACAAGCGGCCATCAAGGCCGACCTTGGCTTCGCGCGGAGCTGCTTTGGCGAGGCGCCGAGCCTGGCCGACATGCAAGTGGGCGCGCCCCGCACGGCCCTGCTGAGCTTCGCGCCGGTCGCCGGCCGGCTGTGGGGGGTGGTCTGGTCGGGCGGCGGCGTGGGTCTGATCAAAGACTTGGGCCCGGCTGGCCCGATCTTCGAGGCCGGCGCGCGCCACCGGGCCGCGCTGGCGGGCTCCAACGCCTCGGGCCAGCGCACGCCCCACGCCGCCGGCGACCGCCTCCGCGCGGCGCTGCTCGACCCCTTCGCCCAGTCGCTGGCCGGCCAGGGCCGCTTCGTGACGGTGCTGCCCGCGGGCCTTCGCGACGTGCAGCTCACCACCCTGCCCGACAACCGCGAGGGCCTGCGGTGGTTGGCCTCCATCCGCATCGTCGGCCAGCTCGATCGGCTGTCGCGCATCAAGCCGGTGGTCGAGAGCGCCGAGGCCGACGGGGATCGGTTCACCCCGGCCTACCTCGTGCTGCAGCCCAAGCTGATCCCCGCGCCGGTGGTCGAGGTGGAGGAGGCCCCCAAGGCGCCCACCCCGCCGCCCGCCGACGACGACGAGATCGGCTTCGCCGCCGAGGTCACCGCGCCGCCGCCGGCCTTCGTGCTGCCCGCCGACCTGCTGGCCGGCACCCACAAGTACGACGAGAACTACAGCTCGATCAACGCCGGCGAGCAGGCCACCCTCGCGCAGTGGACCAGCCTGACGCCCCGGGCCCAGGTCATCCACTTGACCTCGGCGGACTCGGCGGCCGGCGGCGGGATTGTCCTCCACGACGGTGTTCTGACGATGGAGGCCGTGCGCGCCAGCAAGCTCACGGCCGAGCTCGTCGTCGTCGCCGTCCCGGGGGAGCCGGAGGTGCAGGCGGCCCGGGCGCGGGCCTTCTTGGACGCGGGGGCCCTGTCGGTCTTGGTCGTCGGCTGGCCGATCCCGGACGCCTCGGCGGTGCCGCTCTACGAGGGCTTCTTCTCGGCCCTGATGCGGGACCGGACGCCGGTCAAGGCGCTCGGCGACGCCCGCGACAACCTGCTCCGCGAGTCGCCCCTGGCGGAGAAGGACGACAACCCAGGGCTCTGGGGCACCATGGTGCTCTATGGCCTGCCGTGAGCTGAACGACCGGGGCCGCCGCGGGGCTGGGTCGTCGCGGGCGGGCAGGACTGGTCGCGCGGCCGTCGGCGGGATCGCCCGGGGGCTGGGCGCCGCGATCCTGTCCCTCGCAGTGCTCGGCGTCGAAGGCCCTGCTTGGGCCGATCGGCCTCCGCCGCTGCCTGGGCCCGCCGGCCCGCTGTGGTTCGGACCGCTGCCGCCCGGCGCCGACGAGCGCCTGATCGTCGTCCTGCAGCCCGACTCCGGCCGGCTCTACATCGAGGTCCTCGACGCAAAACGACGCGCCTGGCGCTATGAAGAGGGCGTGGGCTGGATCCCCCCGGCCGAGCTGAGCGCCCCGCCGGCGCCGCTGCCGCTGACCCTGGAGGTCGCCGCCCTGGGCGTCGATCCGGTCCTGCCCAGCGTGGATCTCGCCGGCGCGGACTGGGACGGCAGCCGCCTCGAAGCGCTGATCGGCCCCTCGGGCGACCGGCTCCGCTTTTTGAACGACCCTTCCGGGAGACCGGAGGGGGTGCTCTGGCCCGATGGCGAGCGGCTCCGGTGGATCTGGGGCCCGCAAGGGGTGGAGCGCTTCGACGGTCGGCGGGCGCTGCAGGGCAGCGTTCGTCGCGACAATGGCTTCCAGTACGTCAATGTGGTCGGCTCTGCCAGCGTGCGTTGGGGGGCGCCGGTCCCGCCAGGCCCGGTCGCCGAGGAGCCCGCGCCGCCGCCCTCCGAGGATCCCCTCGAGGCCCGCCTCATCACCATCGCCTTGACCGACACCCCGGCCGCTCGCCCCGGCGAGGCGCCCCCGCCGCCGGCCGCGCCCCCCGCCGGCTGGGTGCAGATCACCGACGCCGTGGGCCAACAGGTGCAGGCGCGCCGCGACGCCGACGGTCGGTGGGTGGAGCTCAGCGACCCCCGCGGCCTCCGCACCCAGCTCGTCGCCGAGGGGGAGCGGCTGCGGGTGATCACCGCAGGCGGAGAGTCCTGGAGCCTTCGGCTTGACCCGCGCGGCCTCCCGGTGGAGGTCCAGAGCCCTGGCGGCCGAACCTGGGCGTTTCAGCGAGATGAGGCCGGCCGCCCGCTGCGGGCCGTCGATCCGGTGGGCGGTGCTACGGAGTGGCGCAGGGACGCCGAAGGCCGGGTGGTGGAGGTGCGCTGGGGCAGCGAGTCCACCCGCCTGGAGCGCGATCCCGCCGGACGCCTGAGCGCGGTGGTCGGCCCGACCGGCGCCCAAGCCCGGCTGGTGCGCGACGCCGCCGGGCAGGTCGAGGCGGTCATCGATCCGGCCGGGGCGAAGATCGGGCTGAGCTGGGACGGGGCCGGCCACCTCATCGGCCTGACCGCGCCGGACGGGGGCGAGTGGGGGATCGGCCGGGACAGCCTCGGCCGCCTCGACGCGCTGCTCTGGCCCTCGGGCGAGACGGTGCGCTTCGACCGAAATGGCGAAGGGCGCGTTGATCTCGTCGTGCGCGACGGCTGGGGTTCGCTGCGGATCCGGCGGGGCAGCGACGGCGCGCCGAGCGAGCTGGAGGACGGCGAGGGCAGGAAGACCGGGCTCCTCCGTGACGCCGCTGGGCGGGTGCGGATGATCCGGCGCCCCGACGGCAGCGTGCTGAGCGTGGAGCGCGACCCCCGGGGCGAGCTCGTGGCCGTGGTGAGCGAGCGCGGCGTGGTGCGCATCCCCCGCGATCCGCTCGGGCGACCGCTCGCGGCCGGCCCGGCGCGCTGGCAGTGGGACAGCGACGGCGGGCTCAGCGGCCTGCGCGTCGGGGGCGTTGATCTGCGCCTCGACCGGGACGCCGCTGGGCGGATCGCCGGGCTCCGCAGCGGGACCTGGGCGGCCTCCGTCAGCCGCGACCCCCGGGGGCTGCCGGTGCGCTGGCTCAGCCCGGAGGGAGAGCTCCGCCTGATCCGCGACGCCCGTGGCCTGCCGACCGCCGAGGAGGGCCCCTTCGGGACGGTCAGCTATGTCCGTGATGTCCGAGGGATGTTGAGCCGGCTCCTCAGCCCCGAGGGCGAGTGGGTGTGGAGCCGCGATCCCCTCGGCCGGCCGCTTCGGGTCCAGACCGCCGGGCTGTCGGTGGGTTTTGACTGGGATGCCGACGGCCGCCTCGCGCTGCAGCGGCTGCCCTCCGGCGCGCTCCAGACCTTTACCTGGGCCCAAAATGTCGTCGAGGAGGCGATCTTGGGCGTCGATGGGCGGCCCACCTCCCGTCGCAGCGTCGCGGTGGACCTCCAGGGGCGCCCGCGTTGGTCCCAGGTCGATGATCGGCCCCGGGAGCAGTGGCGCTACGACCCCTTGGGGGGGCTCGTAGCGGTCGAGCAGGGCGACAGCGCGCTCTGGTCGATCACCCCGTCGGGTGTGGCGGGCCCCGGCGGCTTCTCGTTGATCAACGACCGGCTGGGGCGCCCGGCCGAGCTGCGCTCCGGCCCGACCTTGCCGCTGTTTGGGGTCGGCGGCGGCGCGGCGGTGCTGGAGCGCGACGCCGCGGGCCGGGTCGTCGGCGCGCGGGGCGAGCAGGGGGAGCTGTCCTTGGCCTGGGCGGGGCCGGGCTGGCTCAGCGGCGCCGCCGGGCCGGTCGGCGAGTGGAGCCTGCGCCGCGACCCCCGTGGCTGGCCGGCCGAGCTCGCCGGACCCGATGGCATCGCCGCGCTCCGGTTCGTTCCGCTCGGGGAAGGGGAGGGATCGGGCGGCCTTTTGGTGAGCGGCGCCCAGCTCCAGCGGCGGTGGGCCCCGGGGCCCGCGGGGCCGGTCGCTTGGGTCGACGAGCGGGGCGCGGGCGGCACCCTCCGACAGTTCGGCGGCGGCGGACAGGCCTTGGAGGGCGCCTCGGCGCCACTGTGGGTGCTCGAGGGCCCGGTGGGCGGCCCCGACTCCGCGGCGCTCGGGCCGGCGGTGGCTCCGGCGACCGTTCGGATTTTCCCGGGTGGACCGATCGTGGGCCTCGGGGGCGCATGGGAGCCGTTGACCGGCGCGCGCCTCGACGGCCTGAGCCCGCCGCCGTGGAGCCTCGCTTCGAGCCCGGCGCTCGGGTCGTGGGGTGCGGACCCCGCGGCCCTCGCGCCCACCAGCGCCTGGTCGGACCCCCTGCGCCTGCTGTCGGCCTTGGGCCTACTCGGCGTCGAGCCCGCCGAGGGCAGCTGGGTGCGCCTGCAGCCCGATGCCGTCGCCTACGAGTTTTTGCCCCCCTCCGCCGACAGCAGCCCGCAGCCCTATGGCCCCCCCGTCGGCAGCGTGCCCATCGACGAGCACCCGGTCGTGGTGGCCCTCCTCGAGGGGCAGCTCCATGGCCGGGTCGCCCTCGACCTCGAGCGCCTGCTCCTCCGGCTCGCGGCGGAGGAGGTGGGCGCCATCGACTGGACCGAGGTGTGGGTGCCTGGCCTCGAGGTGCCTGGCCAGGACATCCTCGCGCCCCGACCCAAGGCCCCCTGGCCGCTCCCGCCCTGAGCGCCCCACGCCCGGTCCACGCCCGGACCACGCCCGGTCCACACGGGGCGGACCACGCCGAGCCCCGCACTTCCAGCCAGCGAGGCGCGGCTTGGCGGTGGCCCACAGAATTCAGATCGAGCCCCTCGATTTTGTGTTGACAGGCCGAGGCGCCTCCTATAAAAGCCGGGGGTCGAAAGGCGGCGCGGCGCTCAGCCAACTGCCCAGCGGCGCGCACAAGCCTCGGCTTGTGGTTGTGGTGGGTGTAGCTCAGTTGGTTAGAGCGCCAGGTTGTGGCCCTGGAGGTCACGGGTTCAATTCCCGTCATTCACCCTTTGTTTTCGGGCTCATAGCTCAATGGTAGAGCATCGGACTCTTAATCCGCAGGTTCCAGGTTCGAGTCCTGGTGGGCCCACTTTGACGGCATCGGCGCAACTGCTCCGGTGCCGTCATTCTTTTTCCCTCCGCCGGCGCCGAGGCTTCCTCGCTTGCCGACGGGGCCCCGACGTGTTCTAAGGCCGCGCGCGTCGCTTTAAGTCGGTCTAGCCGCATGCGGCGAAGGGGTCGGCGAACCCGGGTGCTCGGCCCACCGTGGCCCTCGGGCGGCTCGCGGCTCCGTGTCGGAGTCGACGGTCGGCCCTCTGCGAGAATGGCGGAATTGGTAGACGCGCCGGACTTAGGATCCGGTGGGGCAACCCGTGGGGGTTCGATTCCCCCTTCTCGCACTCCCTTGATTTTCTTGCTTTCGCGGCGCCTTCCCGGGGAGGGTGCCAAGGTAGAGGTCCTGATGCAGTACGATGTCCAGGTCGAAGAGGTCAGCTCCTTCCGTCGCCGGCTCCGCTTCACCGTCCCGGCGGCCACCGTCGGCGGCGAGCTCGAGAAGGCCTACAAGGACCTGAAAAAGAAGGCGAAGGTCCCTGGCTTCCGCCCCGGCATGGCCTCCCGCCGCGTCCTCGAGGAGCGCTTCGGCGACCGCGTCCGCTCCGACGTCGGCGGCAAGCTGATCGACCAGAGCTACCGCCTCGCCTCGATGGGCCTCAGCGCCATCGGCCAGCCCGCCCTCGAGGAGAGCGGCGAGCTCTCCGGCAGCGCCGACTTCGCCTTTGTGGTCGCCGTGGACGTGCGCCCCGAGGTGACCGTGGAGGGCTACCGCGGCCTCGGCGTCAACATGACCCAGGCGCTCGTCACCGACGCCGAGCTGGAGACCGCCCTCAAGGGCCGCCTCGCCCGCCGCGCCCGCATCGTCGAAGTGGCCGATGACCGCGCCGTGACCGCCGGCGACTTCGTGCTCACCGAGCTGGTGCTCACCGCGGACGGCGTCGAGCTCGCCAACGAGCCCGGCACCCTCATCAACACCGCCGCCGAGCGCTTCTACCCCGGCCTCGAGTCCTTGCTCATCGGCCTCAAGAAGGGCGAGTCGGCCAGCGGCGAGCTCACCATCGGCGCCAACAGCAGCCTCGCCCACCTCAAGGGCAAGACCGTCAGCGCCACGGTCAAGGCGCTGGCCCTGCAGGCCCGCACCGTGCCCGAGCTCAACGACGAGACCGCCAAGGAGATGGGCCACGACAGCGCCGAGGCCCTGTCGGTGTCCGTGCGCTTCGAGCTCCAGAGCCAGCGCGACGAGGTCGCCCGCAACAACGCCCGCGTGGCGCTGCTGCAGAAGCTGGTCGATGGCAACAGCTTTGACGTGCCCGACGCCATGGTCGAGGAGCAGCTCGAGGCCCTCACCGAGGAGCTGAAGGTGCGCCGCGCCTACGCCGGTGAGGACGTCCGCGGCCTGCGCTTCTCCGAGGCCGAGCTCAACGACCTCCGCTCCCGCGCCCGCTTCGCCGCCCGCGCCAGCCTCATCCTGGCCGCCGTCGCGCGCCAGGAGGAGATCCTCGTGAGCGACGCCGACGTGGACGCCAAGATCGAGGAGATCGCCTCCAGCCGTCAGCAGTCGGCGCACGCCATCCGCGGCTACCTGGAGCAGGAGGGCGCCCTGTCGGTCCTCAAGGACCGCATCCTCGAGGAGCGCACCCTGGAGTGGCTGCTCGAGAACGCCGAGGTGGTGGCTGAGGCCCCCGCCGAGTCCGAGCCCGCCTGAGCTCGGCTGCTTGAGCCCGAGCGGCCCGTCCACCTTTGGGCGGGCCGTGGTTTTTCCGGGCGGGGGCCGCTGCGCTCCCCGCGCGGCGCTTGACTGAGCGGCCAACCGTGCTCAATCAGGTCGGCGCTCGCCCCGGGCACCTTCGCCCGATAGGCCGCAGCCAGAACACACTCAGGTCGAGCCGCCCGGTGTCCGACAGGTGGGGAGCGCGCCCGCGCGGCGCCGCCCCTGCCCTCGCCCTGGGCGCCGCGCGCTCCGGCGGGCCTGCGGGGCCCCATGGCCGATCGCCCCGTCGCCCGTCCCACCGCCTCCTTTTTCGCCCCCGTCGCTCCCCTCGAGGAACCCATGCCTGTCAGCCCGAGCGCCAGCTACTACCTCCCCGTCGTCGTCGAGCAGACCCACCGGGGCGAGAGCCGCTACGACATCTACTCCCGGTTGCTGCTCGACCGGATCATCTTCCTGGGCACCCAGATCGATGATGACGTCGCCAACGCGGTCATCGCGCAGCTGCTCTTCCTCGAGAGCCAGGACCCCGAGAAGGACATCTTCCTCTACATCAACAGCCCCGGCGGCGTCGTCACCAGCGGGCTCGCGATCTACGACACCATGCAGTACATCCGCCCCGACGTGGCGACGATCTGCGTGGGTCAGGCCGCCTCGATGGGCGCCTTCTTGCTGGCGGCCGGCGCCGCGGGCAAGCGCCGGGCCCTGCCCAACGCGCGCATCATGATCCACCAGCCCCTGGGCGGCGCGCGGGGCCAGGCCACCGACATCGAGATCCAGGCCCGCGAGATCCTCCGCCTGAAGGAGGCGCTCAACCAGGCGCTGGCCAAGCACACCGGCCAGTCCTACGAGCGCGTCAAGGCCGACACCGAGCGCGACAACTACATGACCGCCGCCGAGGCCGCCGCTTTTGGCCTCATCGACGAGGTCATCGAGCAGAGCGCCGCCGCCGCTGCCGCCGAGCCCGCCAAGTCCTGAGCCCAGGCGCCGCCGCCGCCCCACCGTCGCCTGCTGTCCAGGAGTGCCCGTGCAAAGGAAAGGTCAGTCCTCTCGAGACCTTCGCTGCTCGTTTTGTGGAAAGTCGCAACGCGAGGTGCGCAAGCTCATCGCCGGCCCGTCGGTCTACATCTGCAACGAGTGCGTCGAGCTCTGCAACGAGATCGTGACCGAGGAGTACGAGCGCGAGGACTACTTCGCCAGCCGCGTGCTGGTGCCGAAGCCCAAAGAGATCCGCGCCCACCTCGACAACTACGTGATCGGCCAGGACCGCGCCAAGAAGATCCTCAGCGTGGCGGTGCACAACCACTACAAGCGGATCGACGGGCGCAACACCCACGATGAGGTCGAGCTGCAGAAGTCGAACATCCTCATCCTGGGGCCCACGGGCACCGGCAAGACGCTGCTCGCGCAGACCATGGCGCGCTTCCTCAACGTGCCCTTCGCCATCGTCGACGCCACCAGCCTCACCGAGGCCGGCTACGTCGGAGAAGACGTCGAGAACATCATCTTGTCCCTGTTTCAGGCGGCCGACTACAACGTCGAGCGCACGATGGAGGGCATCATCTACGTCGATGAGATCGACAAGATCGCGCGCAAGGGCGAGAACCCGAGCATCACCCGCGACGTGTCGGGCGAGGGCGTTCAGCAGGCGCTGCTCAAGATCATCGAGGGCACGGTGGCGAATGTGCCGCCCAAGGGCGGCCGCAAGCACCCCCAGCAAGAGTTCTTGCAGATCGACACCACCAACATCTTGTTCGTCTGCGGCGGCGCTTTCGTCGGCCTCGACAAGATCGTGGAAGCGCGGGTCAACAAGGCCGGCATGGGCTTTGGCCAGAAGATGCGCGAGCGCAAGGCCCGCTACACCAAGAGCGAGCTGCTCGCGATGGTGGAGCCCGAAGATCTGCTCGCCTTCGGCATGATCCCCGAGTTTGTGGGCCGCTTGCCCATGCTCGCCACGCTCGACGAGCTGGATGAGCCGGCGCTGGTGCGCATCCTCGTGGAGCCCAAGAACGCCCTGATCAAGCAGTACCAGAAGCTGTTTCAGATGGAGGACGTGCTCCTCAAGTTCACGGACGGCGCGCTGGCCGCGATCGCCCGCGAGGCCCTCCGGCGCAGCACCGGCGCCCGTGGCTTGCGCGCCATCATGGAAGAGATCATGCTCGACGTGATGTACGACATGCCTTCCCGCGACAACATCCGGGAGTGCATCATCAGCGAAGAGGTGGTCGAGCGTCGCCAAGACCCGATCCTGGTCTACGAGAGCGGCGCCGAGTGGGCCTGAGGGCAGCGGTCGGGGTGCCGCGCGGGTGAACGTCCGCGCCGCGCCCTGACACCTCCGCGCCCCCGCCCAGCGCTGACCGCCCCCCGACCTTGGAGCCCCCGTGGCCCAGCCCGTTCCCCCGGCGCCGCCAGAGGCGCCGCTGAGCCTCCCGGTCCTCCCGCTCCGCGACCTCCTGGTCTTCCCTTATATGGCGGCCCCGCTCGTCATCGGGCGGCCCCGCACCCGGGCCGCCGTCCAGACGGCCTGGGCGCGCGACAAGCGGCTGCTGCTCGTCAATCAGCGCTCAGCGTCGGTGGCGGAGCCCGGCTTGCTGGACGTGCACCCCACCGGCGTGGTGGCGCGGGTGCTCTCGCTCATCAGCCTGCCCGACCAGAGCCTGAAGGTCCACGTCGAGGGGATCTTCAGGGCGCACATCCTGGAGTGGTGGGATCGCGGCGACCGGGTGGAGGCCCGCTGCGCGCCCGTGCCGGACCAGAGCGGGGTGGAGCCGGCGGCCCTCGACGCGCTGGCTTCAGAGCTGCGCGAGGCCTTCGGCGCCTACGCCCGCCTGCACCGCGGGGTGCCCCCGGAGATGGCCGCCGCCATGGAGGCGACCCGGGACGCGGCGCGCCTCGTGGACGGCATCGCCGCGCACGCGCCCCTTCAGCAAGAGGAGCGCCTGGCCCTGCTCGCCGACCCGGACCCTGCGGGGCGCATCCAGCGGGTGCTCCGCTTCTTGCGGGCCGAGGTCGAGATCCTGCAGGTGGAGCGCAAGATCAAGTCGCGGGTGCGCCAGCAGCTCGACCGGCCGCCCGAAGAGCCCTTCGCGCCGGAGGCCCCGGGCCCGGCCGCCCCCGCCGATCGCGACGAGTTCCGCGCCGAGCTCGCGGAGCTCGAGCAGCGGGTCGCGGCCTGCCCCATGAGCGAGCAGGCCGCCGAGCGGGTCGATCGAGAGCTGCGAAAGCTCCGAATGATGAGCCCCATGAGCGCCGAGGCCACGGTGATCCGCACGTGGATCGACGCCGCCTTGGCGCTCCCCTGGCGCCGCTTCACCGAGGCGCCCATCGACATGGGCCGCGCGGCCTCGGTGCTGCGGGCCGAGCACCACGGCCTCGGCAAGGTCAAGGCGCGCATCCTCGAGCACCTCGCGGTCTCGCAGCGGGTCGGCCGCCCGCCGGGCGCGGTGCTCTGCCTCGTCGGGCCCCCCGGGGTCGGAAAGACCTCGCTGGCGCGCTCCATCGCCCGGTCGATGGGGCGGCCCTTCGTGCGGCAGGCGCTCGGCGGCGTGCGGGACGAGGCGGAGATCCGCGGGCACCGGCGCACCTACATCGGCGCGCTCCCCGGCAAGATCATGGCGGGCCTGCGGCGCTCCGGCACCTCGGACCCGGTGTTCTTGCTCGACGAGATCGACAAGATGTCCACGGACTTTCGCGGCGATCCGAGCGCGGCCTTGTTGGAGGTCCTCGATCCCGAGCAGAACCAAGCCTTCTGCGACCACTACCTCGACCTCGACTATGACCTCAGCAAGGTCATGTTCATCTGTACGGCCAATGAGCTCAGCGGCATCCCCGCACCGCTGCAGGACCGGCTTGAGATCATTCACTTGAATGGCTACACCGAGGCCGAGAAGCGGTTCATCGGGCGCCGCTACCTCATCCCGCGGCAGCGCGAGCAGAACGGGCTCACCGCCGCCCAAGTGTTCATCGCGCCGAGCGCGCTGAGCCGGCTGATCCAGGAGTACACCCGCGAGGCCGGCGTGCGCGGGCTCGAGCGCGCCGTTGCCAGCCTCATGCGCAAGGCCGCGCGTCGTCTGAGCGCCATGCCCCCGGGGGCCAGCCAGCGGCTCCGCCTCGACGGGCCCCGGGTGGAGCGCCTGCTCGGGCCGCCGCGGGCCCTGCGCCGCCCGCGCGAGGATCGGCCCCGGGTGGGCCTCGTGCACGGGCTCGCGGTCACGCCCTGGGGCGGCGAGGTCCTCGACATCGAGGTGGTGGCGCTGCCGGGCAAGGGGCAGCTCATCCTCACCGGCCGCCTCGGCGACTGGCTCAAGGAGAGCGCCCGCGCGGCCCAGAGCTACCTGCGCTCCCGCGCCAGCGCGCTCGGCTTGCCCGAGGGCTTCCACGAGCGCGTCGATCTGCACGTCCATTACCCAGGCAACAGCCTCAAGACCGACGGGCCGAGCGCCGGCGTCGCCATGTGCACGGCCATGCTCAGCGCCTTGCTGGGGGTGCCGGCCCGTGCAGACCTCGCGATGACCGGCGAGATTAGCTTGCGTGGGCGGGTGTTGCGCATCGGCGGCCTGCGAGAGAAGGCCATGGCGGCCGCCCGAGACGGCTGCGTCGAGGTGCTGTTCCCCGAGGGGAACGCGGCGGATCTCTCGGAGCTGCCCGCCAAGACGAGGGGAGCCCTGCGGCTGCGGCCGGTCGGGCATATGGACGAGGTCCTCCGGCTGGCGCTGGCTTGGCCGGGCGGCGTGGCCCCGGCCCTGGGCGAGCCCGGTCCGCCGAGCTGGCTCCAGCCCGAGGCGCCACGCCCCACGCCGGCGGTGGCCATCGACGAAGATGTCGATCTGGACGCCGATCTCGGAGATGAGCGTACGGTCGCCTCCAAAATGCGCCCATCGGAAAAAAGACCGCTTGACGTCAGGGCCAGCTTGCGATAGAGAGCGCGGGCTTCGGGGCGGCGGCGAGAGCGGTCGGTTCGGGGCGCCACCGGGCAGCGACTTCGGGCGTTCCCCTGGTTTCAGGGCGGATAGCTCAGTCGGGAGAGCGGCAGCCTTACAAGCTGCGGGTCGCAGGTTCGAGCCCTGTTCCGCCTACTCGCTCGATGGTTTAGATCGGTTGGCCTTGACAACGCCACCCAGTACGATAGACCCGATGTGCAGCAAGGCACGCAGGGTCGCAGCTGGTGGACCTCGGTTCATTAGCGGGTGAAGGGTTGAGCAGCGCTCGCGCTGTGTTGTGGGATGGTAGTTCAGTCGGTTAGAACGCTGGCCTGTCACGCCAGAGGCCGCGGGTTCGAGTCCCGTCCATCCCGCCACTTCAAGACCCCGCCCTCGTGGCGGGGTCTTGTCCTTTTCGCCCGGAGGCGCACCGATGCTCCACCGCCCCGCTCCGACCGCCGCCCCATCCGCGTCGCTCGCCCTCTCCGCCTGGGTGGCCGCCCTCTGCTTGGGCGCGGGGCTGTGGGCACGGGGCGCGTCGGGCGCTCCGGCGGCGCGGCTGGCCCCCGACGCGGAGCGGGGCGCCCAGCTCTACGGCGAGGCCTGCGCTGCTTGCCACGGGGCCTCCGGCTTGGGCGACGGCCCCCTGGCCAAGGCCACCGCGACGCCGGCCCCTGCGCTGGCCGGTCAGGTGCGCCCCGACCCGGAGGCGGTGGCTCGGCTCGCGGCGGGCCGCGGAGACATGCCAGGCTTTGGCCAGCGTTTTGGCGAGAGTGACCTGCGGCGGATCCTCACCTTCCTCGGCGGCCTCGATCCGCTCACCGGCGAGGGTCCGGGCAAGCCCAAGCCCAAGCCGGCGGCCCCTGCCGCGCCGAAGCCCCCGGTGGGCGGCGCCGACGGGGCAGAAGACGAGGCCGAAGGCGGCGGTTGAGCGGCCTCAGCGCCCGGCGGCGGGCGGGGCCGGCGCGGCGGGCAGCGTGGGCAGCGCGGCGCGGGACGGGGCCGGATCGACGCGCACGCGCTCAATGACGTCGCCGGGCACCAAGCTGTGCACCACGTGCATGCCGCTGACCACCCGCCCAAAGGCGGTGTAGCCGCCGTCGAGGTGGCGCTGCGGCGACAGGGTGATGAACCACTGGCTGCCGCCGGTCTCCGGGCCGGACAAGGCCATGCCCAGCACGCCCTCGGTGAAGGGCTGGGGGCTCAGCTCATCGGGGATCGTCCAGCCGGGGCCGCCGCTGCCGTCGCCGCGCGGGTCCCCCCCTTGCACCACAAAGTCGGGCACCACCCGATGGAATTTCATACCGTCGAAGTAGCCCGCGCGGGCGAGTTCGGACCAGGTCCAGACCGTGACCGGCGCGTCCTCGGGGAAAAGCTCGACGATGATCTCGCCCTGGCTGGTGCGGATGCGGGCGGTGCGCGCCTCCAGCACCTCGTGGAGCGGCGCTGAGACGAGGTGGTGCCACGGGGGCGGCGCCGGCGCCTTGAGCAGCGCCGCGAGGCCCGCGCCCGCGCTGCGCACCGGCGCTGAGCGGCTGGCGTGCAGGGCGGGCAGGAGCAATTTCGCCCCGCTGGCCGGCTCCTTCACCTTGGGTTTCTCGCCAGAATATAGACCGATCAACACCTTGGTGCCGGAGAGCAGCAGGTCGGGCTCCTCGGTGGCCTTCATGGCGGCGATGACCTTGGCCTCGACGGCCGGCTCGGCCTTGCCCACCAGCCACTCCATGGCCACGGCGGCCACCATGCTGTCAAAGGCCCCGAGCAGCGGCAGGACCTCCTCGACGCTGGGGTTGAGCTCCATCAGGCGGGTGACCGCCGCCACGCGCACCGGGCCGTCCCCGTCGTCGGTGGCCAGCTTGGACAGGGTGGGGCGGTGGTCGGTGTGGCGGATGGCCGCCTCGCGGATCCGAATGGGGCGCGCAGGATCGAGCCAGGGGGCGGTGCTCGCGAGCGCGCCGGAGCCCGCCAGCGCGTCGAGGGCGGCGGTCGCCTCGACCACCCGAAGCGCCCGGACCGACCGGAGCTCGTCCTCGTCCCGGATGTCGTCGCCCGCCTCGACCACCGGCCGCAGCAGGGCCGCCCGATCGAGGCTGCTGACCAGGCCGACCGCCGAGAGGGCCTCGAGCCGGACCTGTAGGCTCGGGTCGTTGATCATGCGCGCGACCCCGGGCCAGCCCGCCGGCCCCGCGGCCCGGGCGGTGGCGACCCGGACCCCAACGTCGGGATCGACGGCGCTGAGGGCAAAGACGCGATCTTGGTCCCGGGCTTGCGGGGCGGTGGGCGAGGGGAGGCCGAGCGCCCCGACCGCGCGCACCAGCATCGCCTGGGCGTCGGCATCGGCCTCGCTGAGGGCGGCCTCGACGAGCGCCCGCTGCAGCTCGGGCGACAGGCTGCGGGCCCGGATCCGCGACAGGGCGAAGGCGGCGTCCCGGCGGCGCTGCCGGTCGAGCTGGCCGAGCGGGCCCAGCTGGTCGAGCAGGGCGCTCACCGTCTCGCTGCGGTCCAGGCCTGTGACCCCGCGCGCGGCCATGCGCCCGAGGGCCCGGTTCGCGGCGGTGGCGACGGTCGCGGGGCGCAGGGGCCGGCTGCGCTCCTCCATCGCCCGCAGCAGCACCGGCACGCTGGCCGGTGTGCCTTGCATGCCGAGGGCGTCGGCGGCGGCGGCCCGCACCGCGGGCTCGGGATCGTCGGCCAGCAGCCCGAGCAGCAGGCGCTCACTTCCGGGGGTGAGGCCGAGCGCGAAGGCCGCCTCGGCCCGCACGACCGGCTCGGCGTCGTGGCTGAGCGTCGACAGCGGCGCCACCGCCTCGGGGCTGCGCAGGCGGCCGAGGGCGCGGGCGGCGCGGGCGCGGGTCTCGGCCTCGCTGCTGCGCAAAAAGGCGTCGAGGGCGGCCACCGGCAGCCGCTGCGCCTCGATCTGGATGATCGCCTGGTGGTCCTGCTCGCGCATGGCCCCGGCGGCGACGCCCACGAGCAGCGGGGCGAGCAGCGGAGCGAGCAGGGGAGCGAGCAAGTGGCTGAGCACGGGCGCCCTCGACGGCCAGGGGGAGCGTGGGGCGGCGCCTCGGCCGCCTTCGGGTGTCCGGTCATTAGCCGATCCGCCGCGGCGGAGCAGCGCGCCCCTCCGCGCCTGCAGCCCGGCCAATTACCGGGGCCCATGTCCCCGCCCCGTCGCCCGCCCGCTCCGCCGCCGCCCCCCACGCCCGCCGCCACGCTGCGGTCGGCCTTGGCCAAGGTCAAAAGCCGCGGGGAGGTGAAGGCCCTGGGCGCGCGCCTGGACGCCGACGCCGCGCTGCGGGCCGCCGCGCTGGACCTGCTCGGCCCCCTTCTACCGGCTCCCCCCTCGGCCTTGGGCGGCGGAGGGCAGGGCGGCCCCGACGGGGCGAGTACAGACGAAAGTGACGGCGAGCTCGACGGAAAGCGCTTGGTACGCCGCCTTTTGGACCGGGCCGCCGGCGCCCAGGTCCGCACCAACCCGATCCACCGCGATGAGGCCTTCGCTTGCCAACACTGCGGGGCCGACGTGCCGCCGGGCGGCGCGCCGGTGCGCGATCATTGCCCCCGGTGCCTTCGCAGCCTTCATGTCGATGTGGTGCC
>CANHON010000054.1 GCA_947462115.1 Deltaproteobacteria bacterium
CAGGCCGGTCCCCGCGGGCCCAGGCCCGATCGCCGGCCTCGAGCGTGGCGTAGCCCAGAGGTGCGGCGTCACCGGAAGGCGTCGCTTCGCCTGAAGGCGCCGCTTCGCCCAACGGTGCGGCCTCGCGCGGCGGTGGGGGGCCGTCGGGCGCGCCCCTGGGCCCCGCCGCGGCCGGGAGGTGGAGGAGCAGCAGGGCCAGCGGGCTCATCCAGAGAGGCCGGGCGCGACCGCGCGCGCCTTCACAGCCGCCGGTGCGCGGCGAGCGGGATCTCCTGCCGGATCCGCGCCGTGCGCGCCGGGTGGACCTGGGCGATGCAAAAGCCCTCCCCATCGCCACACTCGGCGAGCACTGTGCCCCAGGCGTCGATGATCAGCGCGTGCCCGTAGGAGCGGCGCAGCCCGCCGTCGTCGTGGGGCCCCCACTGGGCGGGGGCGATGACGGTGGCTTGGCACTCGATGGCGCGGGCGCGCAAAAGGGTGTGCCAGTGGTCCTTGCCGGTCATCAGGGTAAAGGCGCTGGGCACGGACAGCAGCGTGGCGCCCCGGTCGATGAGGCCACGGTAGAGCTCGGGGAAGCGCAGGTCGTAGCAGACCGACAGCCCGAGCGGGCCGAGCGGCGTCTCGGCGACGACGAGGCGGTCCCCCGGCAAGGTGCGGGCGCTCTCGGCGAAGCGGACCCCACCTTGGCCGAGCAGGTCTACATCAAAGAGGTGGATCTTGCGGTAGCTCGCCTGCAGGCTGCCATCGGGGCCGAACAGCAGCGAGGTGTTGTAGGCGTGGGTGGGCGGCCCACCCCCGGGCGGCGACGGTCCGCGCTCGGCGACGCTCCCGATGAGGAGTTGAACGCCGTGCTGGGCCGCCAAGGCGGCGTAGCGTCGGGCCCGGGGGCCGTCGATGGGCTCGGCGAGCGCCACTTTCTCCTCGTGCGGCCCGAGGTAGTCGGTGGCCTCGGGGGTGGCGATGAGGCTCGCGCCGGCGGCGGCGGCCTCCGCGACGAGCGCGGCGGTCTGCCGGAAGTTTCGCTCAATGTCGGACGAGCCGTTGAGCTGGATGGCGGCGATGGAGGGCACGCGATCTCCTGGCTGGCCTGGGCGGGTTCGGCGCGGCGGCGCAGGTCTGCTATCCTGGCGGGCGGTGGGCCTCGGTGACAGCGGCGCAGCCCTGTGTCACCCTGCACACACCCGCACCCCATCGACCGACCGGCGCACCCGCCACCCCGTCGAGCCCCGCGTTGGAGCCTGTCATGTCGCGTTTCCCCTTGAAGTCGTTGTTGAGCTTGTCGCTCGCGGTCGTCGGCTGCAGCGACAAGGCGGTGACGGTGTTCAACTCTGCGCCCAACGTGAACATCGAGAGCCCGCCGGAGGGCACGGTGATCCAAGAGGGGGCCTCGGTCACCTTCGACGCGTTGGTGGTGGACGCCAATGACGCGGACGAGGACCTTCAGGTGCGGTGGTCTGGCAACCCCTACGGCGAGTTCGAGGGGGTATTTCTGGTCGAGGCCGGGCGCGCGCGGATGACGACCGCCGCCCTCGAAGGGGGCTTCAACCACGTCATCACTGTCTATGTCACGGATCCTGCGGGGGAGACAGTCAGCGACTCGGTGACGGTCACGGTGGAGGACCTGCCTGACGCCCCGACCATCGAGATGGTGCGGCCCATCGAGGCGGAGACCGCGACCGAGGGCGTGGCGTTTGAGTTTGAGGCCCTGGTCGGCGATCCCAAGCAGGACCCGGCCACCCTCGTGGTTCGATTCGAGTCGGATCAGGACGATGGCGTCTTCTGCCAGCCCGAGGTCGATGCGTCCGGCGCCGCCCGCTGCTCGGCCACCTTGGGCATGGGCGCGCATGTGCTCACCTACACGGTCGAGGACGACGAGGGCTTCTCCGCCACGGTCAACCGGGTGTTCACCGTGCTCGGCCGGGACGCCGATGGGGACGGCTTTGAGGGCACGGAGTTCGGCGGCTCGGACTGCGACGACACCGAGGCCACGATCTACCCGGGCGCGCCGGAGCTCTGCAACGGCGTCGACGAAGACTGCGACACCATTGTCGACGAGGGCACCATCTGCTTCGACGACGATGGCGACGGCTACACCGAATCGGAGGGCGACTGCGACGACACGGTGGCCGCCAGCTACCCGCTCGCCCCGGAGATCGAGGACGGCTACGACAACAACTGCAACGGCGTGATCGACGAAGGCACGCCTGCCTACGACGATGACGGCGACGGCTACAGCGAGCGCGCGGGCGACTGCGACGACGGCGCGCCGGCCATCAGCCCCGCCGCCCCCGAGGCCTGCGACGGCCTCGACAACGACTGCGACACCACCGTCGATGAGTCGGGCGCCTCGGGCTGTACGGTCTACTACTATGACTACGACGGCGATGGCTTCGGCGTCGCCACCAGCGCCTGTCTGTGCGCGGCCACGGGCTACTACACCAGCGCCTACACGACCGACTGCTACGACTACAACGGGGGGGCCAACCCCGCGGCGGTGGGCTGGTATACGAACAACCGCGGCGACAGCAGCTTCGACTACAACTGTGACGGCAGCCAAGAGAAGCGCTACGGCGACATCTTGTCCTGCGGCGGCCTCACCCTCACGGGCTGCTTTGCCAACACCGCGGGCTGGGCGAACAGCGGCTCGAACCCGTCCTGCGGCAGCGGCGGCACTTGGTACACCGACTGCGACTGGAGCTGGGGCGCCTTCAGCTGCTCCAGCGCCGCCGGCAACGTCGCCCGCACCCAAGAGTGCCGCTGAGCCGCGCGCGCCGGGGCCCGCGGTCGGCCCGCTGGTGCTTCGGCGGCCTGGCCGCGCTGCTGCTGCTCGGCTGCGATCGGCCGCCGGACGTGGTGCTGATCACCATCGACACCCTCCGGGTCGATCATGTCAGCGCCTTCAACCCGCAGAGCCCGGTCCAGACGCCCCACATGGATCGGCTCGCCCACGAGGGCGTGGCCTATACCCGGGCTTATTCGCCGATCAGCGTGACGGGCCCGGCCTTCTGCACCCTGCACACCGGGCTCACGCCGGGCCGGCATGGGGTGGTGATGAACGTCTTCCGGGGCGGCGCGGCCCTGGAGCCGCGGCATACGACGCTGGCGGAGCGCCTCTCGGCGGCGGGCTATGCCACGGGCGCCTTCGTCTCGGGCTTCACCCTCCGCCCGGGCCTGGGCCTCGACCAAGGCTTTGATAAGTATGTGTCTCCGGGCTCGCGCCGCCGGCTGGGCGCCGAGACCGCCGATCGCCTGTGGGCTTGGCTGGTCCGGCAGCCGGGCCCCGTGCTCGCGTGGTACCACAGCTACGACCCGCACGGCCCGCTGGGGGCCTGGGCCTCGCCGGCCATCGGTCCGGGGCTGCGCCGCGGTGGCCCCGAGCTCGGGCGCATCCCGGCCTACCAGCAGATCGAAGACATCACCGACGAGGCCTTTTTCCGCGCCCGCTACGCGACGGCGGTGGCCTACGCCGACGCCCAGGTCGGCCGGCTGCTGTGGATGCTGGAGGCGACCGGGCGCTACGACGACGCGATGATCGTGTTCACCGCCGACCACGGCGAGAGCTTCACCGAGCGGGAGCTGTGGTTCGACCATGGCACGACCGCCCACGAGGAGCAGCTCCACGTCCCGCTCATCATCAAGTACCCCGATGGTTGGGGAGCGGGGCGCCGCGAAGATGCGCTCGTGGGGCTGCAAGACATCGTGCCGACCGTGCTCGACGCGCTCGGGCAGGGCGCCGTGGCGGGCCTCGACGGACAGGGCCTGCGCGTCGAGCCGCTCATCGGCCACGCCACGTTGGAGGGCGAGTCGAGCCACTGCAAGGGCGAGGCGGCCCTGGGCTGCGCGCCCCGGGGTCCGGGCGGCAAGATGCTGGCGGTGCGGACGCCGGCCCTGACCTACCTCGAGGCCCCCCGCGCCGAGGGTCGCTTGATCGAGACCTACGACCGGAGCGCCGACCTGGCCGAGCTTCAGCCGCTGGTGGATCCCGAGGTGCCGGCGGCGCTGGTCGAGCGGGTGCGGGCCATGGCGGCGGCGCGGGCGGCCATGAACCTCCAGGATCCCGAGGCCAACGCGCCTTAGCTTCGGCTCCACCGCGCTTGGAGGTGCAGCATGGCGGGCAGGAGCACGAGGTCGCCCGCCAGCGCCGCCACCATCGTCACGCTGCTGAGCAGGCCAAAGTGCCGGGTGCTCGTGACCTCCGAGAAGGTGAGCAGCCCGAAGCCGGCCACGAGCAGCACGCTGGTGGCGATGATGGCGTCCCCCGCGCCGACGATCGTGTTGTGAATGGCGTCTGGAACGTTGTTTCCGGCCTTTCGTTCGGCGTTGAAGCGCACCAAGAAGTGGATGGTGTCGTCCACCGCGAGGCCCACCGCGACGGTGAAGGACACGATGTTGCTGGTCTGCAGGTCGGCGCCGATGAGGCCCAGCGTGGCGAGGGTGAACAGGAGGGGCACGAGGTTCGGCACCGTCGCGAGGAGGGCCAGCTTGAGGTCGCGCAGGATCAGCAGCAAGGTCAACGAGATCACCGCGAAGACCAAGGCGATGCCCGACAGCAGGTCGGAGATCAGGCCGTCCACCCCGATGGCCGCGAGCAGCCCGTCCCCGGTCAAGACCGCGGTCTCGGGCGCCCCGGCGTAGAGCTCGGCGGCGACCTTCTCCAGGCGGGCCCGCGCGGCGAGCATCCCCCGCCCGCCGTCGTCGCGCACGAGGGCGAGGACCCGCCCCCGGCCCTGGGTCTCGTCGATGAGGCCCCGGAGCGGCGCGGCGCCAGCGAGCTCGGCGAGCAGCAGCTCCTGTGCTGCGGCCGCTCGGCTGGCTGGCCCGCCCGCCGCGCCGGTCAAGGCGCCGTGCAGGGTGTCGAGGGCGCTGGCGGCTGAGGCGGTCCAGCGCACGGCGGGCTCGGCGGCGAGGGCGGCCTGCAGCGCCCGTTGGCGGGCGAGGGCGTCGGGCTCCAGCAGGGCGCCCGGGGGCCCCTCCAAGTAGAAGAAGATGGGAATGACGCCTGAGAGGTGATCCTGGGACAGGTGCACCGCTCGGTAGGTGTCGGTGTCCTCGCCGTACATCTCCAGCAGGCGGCTGTTGGAGCGCACCCCGGAGCCGACGGCGAGGGCGATCAACGACAGGCCCGTGCACAGGGCGATCGCGAAGCCGGGCCTCCTGGCCGTGAAGTCGGAGAGCGACGCCAGCAGCCGGCCGTCGCTGCGCCGCGGGGGCGCCAAGACCCGGTCATCGGGGACCATCGCCAAAAGCAGCGGCAGCACCATCATCACGCCCAGAAAGCACACCACCATGGCGATGGCGGCCTGGAGGCCAAACTCGCGGATCACCCGGGTGTCGGCGACGAGCAGGCTCGCGAAGCCCGCCGCGGTCGTGAAGGTGGTGAGCCAGCAGGCCAGCAGCATGTCGGCGCAGGCGCCGGCCAGCGCCTCGGCCCGGGCTTGGCCCTCTGCGCGCAGCTCCCGGAAGCGCGCCGTGACGTGAATACCGTCCGCGGCGCCAATGACGACGACGAGCGTGGGGACGAGCACCGAGAGGATGTTGAAGGTGGCGCCGCTCGCGATCAAGGCCGACATCGCCCAGAGATCAGCGACCAGGACGGCGAACAGCGGGGTGAGGCCGAGCCAGAACCGGCGGAAGGTCAAGGTGATGGCCACAGCGAAGGCCCCGGCGACCATGGGCATGAACCGCTGCTGGTCGGTCATCATGCGGTCGACGACCTCGGCGCGCACATAGGGCACGCCGGTGAGGCTCAGCCGGCAGCCCGGCGGCGGCGGGGCGGCCCGGGCCGCGGCGCTCAAGCGCTGCACGACCGGCCCGAGCTCGGCGATCCGGCTGATGCGGCGGTCGATGCGCACCCGGAGCGCCACCACGTCCCCGCGCTCGGAGACCAGCAGCCGTCGCGCGCTGGGGTCGGCGGCGAGGGCCGCGAGGGCCTGCGGCGGCGGGAGGAGCGCCATCGGCCGCTCGAGCACGAGCTGGCCGTCCCGATCGACCAGCAGCTCGGCGTTGATGGGCGAGTCCACCCGCTCGACGTCCGGGTCGGCCTCGAGGGCAGCGTGGACCGCGGCGAGCCAGGCGGCGCCGGCTTCGCTCTCGATCGGCCCCTCGGCGATCGCGACCAGATCGTTGTCTTCGCGGCCGAAGTGGACCTCTGCTGCCCGGAGCTGGGCGACCGCGGGGCCGGCGTCGATGAACAGCGCCTGGGGGGTGAAGTCGAGGGGCAAGCCGCCCGCGCGCAGGCGCAGGCCGGCGGGGATCGCGAGGAGGAGGGTGATCAGCAGCAGGATCAGGGCCGCGCTTCGGGGGCGCTCGGCGCAGCGCCGGCCCCAGCTCGCCGCCCAGGCCTGGGGTCCGCGGCGGGGGCTCATTCGACGGCGCCCGGCGCGGGCGGGGCCGGCCGATCCAGGTCGATGTCGCCGCCCAGCATGGCGCTCACGCGGAGCAGCGCGATGGCGCCCATCCCGACGCCCATCCACAGCGTCACGGTGCGGGCGATCAGCGCGGCGGGGAGGGCCACGCCCCGCTCCACCCCGAGGATCGTCATCGCGCCGACGGTCATCGCGCCGTCGGTCACTCCGAGGCCGCCGGGCGAAGGGGCGCCGAGGATCGTGGAGCTGGCGTAGATGTAGATGCTCGCTTCAGGGCTGACCTCCACGCCAAAGCCGCTGAAGGTCTGCCAGTAGGCGATGCACTCCGCCAGCCAGGCCACGATGCTCAGGCTGACCGACAGCAGCAGGGGTGTGGGGGCCAAGCAGACGTGGGTGGCCTCGGCCATCATCCGCAGGCGGGGCGTCAGCCGGGCCAAGAGCGGAACCCGCTCCATCACGCCGATCACGCCAAGGGTGAGCTTGGCGTTGCTGACCACGACGAGGCCCACCGCGACGCCGACGCCGAGGGCGACCAACAGGCCGAGCTGGTCGGCGGCGTAGGTCGTGACGCCGAAGGCCGCGATGATGAGCATCGCGATGCCGTCGGTCAGGCGCTCGGAGATCAGCGCCGGGATGGTCGTCGCCATCGGCGCGCCGGTGCGCTCGCGGACCACATAGGGCTTGAGCAGCTCGCCGGCTTTGCCGGGGCTGATCGCCATGCTCAGCCCAGCGAGGAAGGTCCACAGGTCTTCGCGGAGCGGCATGTGCACGCCGAGGCGCCCGAGGAAGTACCGCCACTTCGCGAAGCGCAGGCCGTAGTTGACCAGGGTGAGGCCGGCCAGCGGCGCGAGGTACCGCCAGTCAAAGCGCGCGAGGGCTGCGTGAACTTCGTCAAAACCCGCCCAGATGGTGCCGCCGAGGTATACGAGCGCGCCGACAGCGAGCGCTCCGATGAACCAGCGCTGGAAACGTGCGATGAGCTTGTTCTTCATGCCCGCCGTCTAATCCGGGCTGTGGGCCATGGCGCTCGACTTCACCTCGGGTCGCGCGGTCCGATGCGGCGATGCGCGGTTGCGCGGCGGGGAGCAGCAGGTGCACTACCGGGTGAGCATGACCAGCGGCGGACGGCCCGCCGAGCGGCACGCGGCGGCCCGGGCCCTCGTCGTGGAGGCGCCGAGCTGGCTGTCGGCCCTCGGCCATGCGCTCGACACGCTCGCGGTGGTCGAGGGTCTGGAGCGGCTCGCCTGCGAGGTGCTGCCCAACGGGACCGTGCTGGCCCGGGACGGGCGCAGCGGTCAGGGCTTTGTGGTCGAGCCCCTGCGGGGCCCCCTGGGCCTCTCGCCGATCGGTGCGCCGCGCGGCGCGGCGGGGGCGAGCGGCGCGGCGCAGGAGGCCCACGGCATGGAGGACGCCTCCGGCCCGCTCGAGGCCATGGAGGAGGACTCGGGGGCGGTGATGCCGGTGCTGCCCGCCCCGGGGATCGCCGGGGGGATCGCCGGTCGGGGAGGCGCGGGTGGCCTGCAGGTGAGCGAGTCGGTGACGGTCCGCGTGCCGCCGGTGGCGCCGGAGCTGCCGCTCCCCGAGCCATCGGCCCCGGAGCTGGCGCTGGGCTTGATCCGGCGGGCCCCGACGGTGGCCGCCGCCTGTCAGGCGGCCCTCGGGGTGGCCCAGCGCTTCATCCCCTGCGAGGCGGGCAGCGTGCTGCTGCGCCAAGAGCAGGGCCTGTACGTTCAGGCGGCCTCGGGCCCGCGGGGCGGCGCGCTCGTGGGCACGGTGCTGCCGCCCGATCGGGGCGTGGTGAGCGCCGTCCTGGAGCGCGGCGTCGGCCTCGTCGTGCGCGAGGCCGAGCGGGATCCGCGCTTCGAGGGCCACATCGACCGCCAGACCGGCTTCCGCACCCGGGACTTGCTCTGCGCCCCGGTGCGGGCCAACCCCGCGGGCGGGCCCGACGGGCCGCTGATCGGCGTGATCCAGCTGCTCAACTCCAAGTCGAACGCGAGCTTCGGCGGCATGGAGCTCAAGGGCCTCATCCAGATCGCCGACGTGCTCAGCGTTCGCATCCAGAACGGCCCGCCGCGCTGAGGCCGGCCGCGGCGGTCGGCGGGCGCTGGCCCTACTTGATCTCGACCTTGACCACGAGGGTGGACTTGACCTCGACCTTGAGGCGGGCCTGGAGCTTCTTGTAGAGGTCGAGGTTCTCGGGGTTGGTGGTCTCGAGCTCGACCACGGCGGTGTCCTGCTCGCGCGCCGGGTGCTTCTTGAGCCAGAACTCCACGGAGCTGTCGTCGTCGAAGGTGAAGCGCCACTTGTTGCGGTTGTCGACCGTCCACTTCTTGCCGTCGGCGCCGGTGAGCGTGGCGACGGTGTTGAGGGTGCAGTCGTACATCCACGGGGTGAAGTTGCTGTCGTAGACGCAGTCCACGTCCGTGGGGACGACGCCCGGCTTGACCGTGACCAGCTTCACGTCGGTCCAGGGGAGCTTCTGGTAGGCGCCGTTGCCTTCGGCGGCGATCACGAGGTCCTTCTTTTCGGTCGTCCAGGCTTCGTCGCCGAAGAAGTCCGCGCTGCGCTCGACCCGCTTGACATGACCGGCCTTGGTGCTGCCGTCCGCCATCGTGATGACAACGTTCAGGTCGGCGTTCTTGACCTCGACCGGCGCGACGGGCTCGGGGGCGGCCACGGGCTCGGGCGCGGCGACGACCGGGGCCGGGGGCGCGGCGGCGACCTCCGGGGCCTTTTTCTCGCCACAGGCGGCGAGCAGGAGGAGACCGACGAGGGCGAGGGCACGGGCGGCGGTGCTGGGCATGGTGGGACCTCAGGGTGGGCGCATCGGGGAGCGGCGGCTGGCGCCGCCGGTGACGCGGCTCATTATCGCGGTGCGCCGGGCTTGTGTTCCGTCGCGGGGTCTGGGGGGGGCCCGGCGGGGTGGCCCGGGCTCGGGCCCAGGGTCTGGCGCAGCAGGCCGGCGACGGCGATGGCTCCGATCACCATGTAGAGGAGCTGTTGGGCCCGGACCAGGCCGGCCGTCGCCAAGGCGTCTACCTCCGAGGCGCCGCCGGCTTGGCTCAGCAGGGTGGCGAACAGGGCGTCCCAGCCGAATTGGGAGCCGGGCAGCGCGAACAGGAGCACCGAGCTCGCGGTGGTGATCGCGTAGGTGAACGCCACGCCGATCGGGGAGGGCGTCGCGTTGAGGCCGTCGAGCGCGATGAGGATGCCGGCGATCACGGTGAAGTGGCCGAGGGTGGACCAGCCGAGGGCCGGCAGCAGGCGGGCCGGGCCGCCGAGCGCGACGCGGTGGCTGGCCTCGGCGAGGGCCCGCACCGCTCCGAGCCCCTTGCGGACGATGGTTCGCAGCGGACCGGGCCCGGCGGCGGCGTTCACCGCCCGATCGACGCCGCGGATGATCGGGGCCGGGCGCGCGGCCAAGGCCAGCAGCATCAAGCCGCCGGCGCCGACCGCGGCCGCGCCGATCAGCACGGCGTCGTTGAGGCGCGGGTCGATGGGGAGGGGCGCGAACAAGCCGATGAGCGCGGCCATCAGGGCGGCGCTGGCCAGGCCGATCAAGCGGGCGCCGACGCCGCTGGCCATCGCGTCCGCCAGCTGCAGCCCGTAGCGGCGGTGGGCGAACCAGGCCGCCGCGAGCTCGCCGAAGGGCCCAGGCACGGCGTAGTTGAGCAAAAGCCCGGCGAGGATGATGCTTGTGAGCCCGAACACCGGGGGCTTGTTCGTCGCGGGCATCAGGGCGCGCCAGCGCAAGCTCATGATCACGAACGCAAAGCTCATCAGCACGGTGGCGGCGACGAGGCTGGAGGCCTGGGCCCGTCCGCGCAGGTCAGTCAGCGCCTGGGAGGCCAAGGGGTGCTGCGCGGCGGCCAGGAGCGCTGCGGCGGCGGCCAGCACGGTGAGGCCGATCGTCCAGAGCCCCTGCCGCACGGCGCGTCGGGCGCGCTCGGGCTCGAAGGTGGGGGTGGTCTCGCTCATGGCTGCGCGCCGAGGGCGGCAGGCGCTCCGCGACGCCACCGCGCCTGCATCGCTGTTCTGCCGCCTCTGCCCATCGTGTCCCCCGCCGCCGCCGGTCTATCCCCGTGGTCCGTCGGCGGGGGCGCGGGGAGGCGGGTGGACCTCATGCCAAGCGAAAAGGGCCAGCGGCGGGGGATCCCCTCGCTGGCCCTGGGTGGTCTCGGCCGGTCAGGCCCGGCGGCGGCTCACTGCACGCCGACCTTCTGGGTGGACTCCGCCTGGCCGCTCTCGGCGTCGGTCGTCTCCTCGGTCACCCGCATGCGCAGCTGGACGCCCTCTGCGCCGGTCAGCGGGTAGGCGCTGTCCGCCACCGACGGGCGGTTCAGGTCCGCTTGGGTCACCATCGTTTGGGTGTAGGCCCGCCCAAAGTCATACTGGAGGTGGGACTTGTGGCAGGCCGGGAGCGCGAGCGCCGCGGCGATGACGGGGAGCGCGAGGCGACGGTTCATTGGGCCTTCTCCTGCTCAGTGGGGACGCCGACGCGGCTCATCGCCGCTCGGGCTTGGGGGTGCTTTGGGTCGGCTTTCAGCGCGCGCTCGTAGCGAAAGAGCGCCGCTTCGGCTTCGCCGCTCAGCTCCAGGCCCACCCCTACGTTGTAGTGGGCGTCCGCGTCGGAGCCAGCGCTGCGGAAGACTCGGTAGGCCTCGTCTGCGCGGTCGGCCGCCACCAGGGCGAAGCCGAGGTTGTTGCGCGTCTGGGCGCGGGATCCGTCGAGCTTGAGGGCGCTGCGGAGGGCGGTCACCGCCTCGTCGGGGTGCTTGGTGCTGAGGAGGGCGAAGCCGAGGTTGTTTTGGTAGTCTGGCGAGCTGGGCGCGAGCTGGGCAGCCTCGCCGAAGCTGGTCGCCGCCGCCTCGAAGTCGCGCTGCTCCATCCGCAAGATGCCGAGCTGGTTGTGCGCGGCCGCGTCTCGGCGGTTCTTGGTGAGGTAGCTGCGCAGCATCTCCTCCGACTCGTCGAACAGGCCAACCTCGCGCAGGGCCTCGGCCTGGAGCAGGTCGATGGTGTCGGGCGGGCTGCCGTCGCGCCGGAGCTGGGCGATGAGCTGCAGCGCCTCTTCGCAGCGGCCGCCGTCGATGAGCGCCACCACGAGGTCGAGGCGGGCGCGGGCCTTGCCCTCGGTGGTGGCCCAGGAGGGCATCGGCTCGGCGCGGGCCCGGGCGTCGGCGCGCTTCCCGGCGGCCGCGGCGCTGGGGATCAGGAGGGCGACGAGGCTGAGGACGGCGAGGGTCTTGCTGTGGCGCATCAGTTCCCCATGGCCGGCAGGACGATGTTCTTGATGTTCACCGCCGCCGGCCCCACCAAGACGGTGAACAGCGCGGGCAAGACGAACACGATCATCGCAACGGTGAGCTTGGGCGAGATACCGGCTGCCTTCTCTTCGGCCGCCAACATGCGCTTCTTTCGGACAAGATCGGAGTGGTTGCGGAGCGCCTGGGCCACGCTGGTGCCGAAGCGCTCAGCCTGGAGCAAAACGTTGACCAGCGCGTTGACCTCGGCGAGCCCGGTGCGGTGGTCCAGGTGGCGCAGGGCCTCGACCCGCGGCACCCCGGCCTCGACCTCGTAGTTCACCATCTGCAGCTCGACGGAGAGCAGCGGTGCGGAGCCCTCCATCTCCTTGGCGATCCGCTTGAAGGCGGCGTCGAGGCCCAGACCCGCCTCGACGCTGGAGACCAGGAGGTCCATGGCGTCGGGAAAGGGCTTCATCAGGACGTCCTGGCGCGTGGTCCTCCGGTTGTCGACATAGATCTTGGGGGCGTAGTAGCCGATGGCCGCGCCCACGAGGGCGCCGAGCGCGATGAAGATGGGCTTGTTTCCCCAGGTGATCAGCAGCCCCAGGCCCATCAGGCCGAGGGTCAGGCCCGTTCGCGCCAGGTTGTAGGCCTCTTGGGCGCCGCGGCTGCGCATGCCGGCCTGGACCAGCCAACGCCGGTGCTCCTGCTGCTCGGCGCTGTCCCCGCTCGAGGCGAGCGCGCTCATCCGCCCGGCGAGGCCGTCCTTCTTCGCCGACTCGACGATGAGGTCGTTCTCGGTCTGCTTCTTGGCGGTGAAGTCGGCGACCCGGTCGCGGGCGGTGCGCTCTGGGTTCAGGAAGACCCGGGCCGCCCAGCTCATGCCCAGCACCGCGAGAAAGGCGGCGGCGGCGATGAAGTAGCGGAGAAGTTCGCTCTGGTCCACGCTACACCTCGACCTTGGAGACGGTCCGCATGACGAAGACGCCGGTGCAGAACCAGAGGGCACCGCCGGCGGCGATCTTCTGCCCCAACGGATCGTGGATGAGCGGCTGGAGGTATTCGGGGCGGGTGAGGCTGATGAGGCAGAGCAGCGCGAAGGGCAGACCGCCGAGGATGATCGACGAGATCCGCGCCTCTGCGGTCAGCGCTCGCACCTTCGCCTCGAACACGAACCGATCGCGCACCGTGCGGGAGATGGTGTTGAGGATCTCGATGAGGTTGCCGCCGGTGTCGCGCTGCAGGAGCACCGACGAGACGAACAGCTTGAGGTCGAAGTTGCTCGGGTTGCGCATGCTCATCGAGTTGAGGCACTCGCGCATGTCGCGGCCGAGGTTGTTCTCCTCAAATACCCGACCAAACTCAAAGGCCACGGGATCGGGCATCTCCTCGGAGCAGAGCTTCATCGCGTCGGAGAAGCCATGGCCGGCTTGCAGGGAGCGGCCGACGAGATCCAGCGCGTCGGGCAGCTGCTCGGACAGGCTCCGGGCCCGGCTGGCGCCGGCGGAGCGCAGCAACACGATGGGGATCAGCCCGAAAAGCAGCCCGAGCAGGGCCATGGGGCCGCGGGTGGCGATCCCGAGGGCGACGACCCCGACGCTGGCCGCGACGCCCACCCGGAGCACCAAGGTGCTGAACGGGTAGGGGTTCCCGGCCTCCAGCAGCATCATCTCCAGGCTTCGGCCGGTGGCGCCGAGCGCGGCCGCCGTGCTGTTGCGGGACTGGAGCTGAAAGCCGTCGCTGGGCGCCGCTTCGACGTTGGTGCCCAGGCGGCGGGCGATCTGGTCCGCCCGCTGGGTCTCCTGGTTTCGGATGCTCCAGTAGACGGAGGCCACCAACGTCATCACCGCGACGAAAACGGCGACGGCGACGATAATCAAGGTGAACTGCATAGCGGCTCCTCTGCGCGGTACACGGATGCGCGGCCCGCAGGCGCGCACAAACGGACTAGACGTCCATCTTGTAGCGGAAGTACTCGCGCGGGATCTCGATCCCGTTTCGCTGCAGGCGAGACATGAACTTGGGCCGAACGCCCGTGGCTTGGAAGCTGCCCTGGATGCGGCCGTCGTCCCCCACGCCCGTCTGGTTGAAGACGAAGATGTCTTGGGTGGTGATGACGTTGCCCTCCATGCCGGTGATCTCGGTGAGGGCCAGGATCCGGCGGGTGCCGTCTGCGAGGCGGTCGGTCTGCACGATGATGTCGAGCGCCCGGCTGATCATCTCGCGGATGTTCTTGTCCGTGAGGTTCGGCATGCCCATGCCGATCATGGTCTCCATCCGCGCGAGGGCGTCGCGGGTGGTGTTGGCGTGCACCGTGGCCAGAGAGCCCTCGTGGCCGGTGTTCATGGCCTGGAGGGTGTCGATGGCCTCGGCGCCGCGGATCTCACCGAGGATGATGCGGTCGGGGCGCATCCGCAGGGCGTTCTTCACCAAGTCACGCGCCGTCACCTCGCCGCGTCCCTCCAAGTTGGACGGCCGCGTCTCGAGGCGCACCACATGGGGCTGCTGGAGCTGAAGCTCGGCGGCGTCCTCGATCGTGATGACCCGCTCCGACGCTGGGATGAAGCTCGAGAGCACGTTGAGCAGGGTGGTCTTGCCTGAGCCGGTGCCGCCGCTGATCAGGGCGTTGAGCTTGGACTTCACGCAGCCCTTGAGGATCTCCATGAAGGGCGCGGGACAGGACCCGAAGGTCACGAGGTCGTCCGAGCTGATGGGGATGGTGGAGAAGCGGCGGATCGAGATCGTCGGGCCGTCGAGGGCCAGGGGCGGGATGATCGCGTTGAAGCGGCTGCCGTCTTGCAGGCGGGCGTCCACCATCGGGTTGGTCTCGTCCACGCGCCGGCCCACGGCGGAGACGATCCGGTCGATGATCTGCATGAGGTGGGCATTGTCGTTGAAGCGCATGTCGAGGCGCTGCAGCTTGCCCTTCTTCTCCACGAAGACGGTCTCTGGGCCGTTGATCAGGATGTCGCTGATCTCGGGGTCGCGGAGCAGGGGCTCCAGCGGGCCGAGGCCGACGATCTCGTCGAGGATCTCCTCCACGAGGCGCTCGCGCTCAAGGCGGTTCAGCGGCAGCTTGCGCGCCTCCACCGTGTCGGTGAGCGTCGCCCGCAGGCGCCGAGACAGCTCGGGGCGGGCGGTCTTGGCCACCTGCTCGAAGTCCAGCTTCTCGATGAGCTCGCCGTGGAGCTGCTTTTTGATGCGCTCAAACTCCACGCTGTCGGTCGAGGACGTCGTGCGGAAGCGCTCTTGGGCGCCGCGGACCCGGTCGATGAGGCGGGAGTTCGAAGTGGACATGGAGGCCTCGCAGGAGCTGGGTGTGCAGGGTGTGGGGGACGAGGCGCGCGCGCCCCTCAGCCGAAGAGGCCGCCGAAGAACGACTTGCCTTGGCTGCTGCTCACCACCGTCGCGGCGCGGTCGGTGATGAGATCGAGCGTGGCGGCGATGTCTTTGTAGGTGGGCGAGCGCGGGGCGACCTCGCGCAGCAGCAGGCCCTGGTTCACCGCGCGCTGGCAGGCGGTGGGGTCCGCGGCGATGGTCGCGGCGACCGGCACGCCGAGGTTGGTCTCGATGTCCGATTGGCGGAGCTCGTTGGACTTGCCCCACTTGTTCACCACGAGGCGAACATTGGATCGGTCGACCCCAAGCTTCTCCATCATCTGCAGGCGGCGCCAGGCGTTGCGCACCGCCACGACCTCGGGCGTCGTGACGAGGATGATCGTGTCGGCCACGCTGGTCGCGGTGAGGGTGGCCTCGTCGATGCGCCCGCCGCAGTCCACCAGCACGTACTGGTAGGAGGCGGCCGAGGCGGTGAGCACCCGGAGCACGTCTTCACCGTGCACCTCCTCAAAGTCGACGAGCTGGTTGGGCTGGGCGAGCACGTGCACCTTGCTCGGGTGCACGGCCACGGAGCCGGCCAACATGCGCTCGTCGAGGCGATCGAGGTTGCGGAGCACGTCGTGCAGCGACGACTGCGGCTGCAGGTCGAGGAAGCCGGCGATGTCGCCCATCGAGAAGTCCAGATCGACGACCGCCACCCGCTCCATGGCCGACAGCTCGGCGGCGATGTTGACGGTGAGGAAGCTCACCCCAGCGCCGCCCTTGCTGCTCACGAAGGCCACGACGTTGCCTTGGTCGTTGCTGTCCTCGCTCGCGCCCGACGACTCGTGCACCGCCTTGCGCAGCGGCTCGGCGTCCTCCGGGAGCACGACGTACTCGCGGTAGCCCGCCCGCATCGCGGCGCGGATGCGCTCGGGGTCGGTGCGCTCGGAGATGGCGACCATGTGCAGGCCCGGCAGCTCTGCGGCGAGCTGCGGTCCGAGCTGCACGGCCTCATGGAAGTCGCTGTCAAAGCCCATCACCACGACGTTTGGCCGCGTCTTGCGGACGACGTGCAGCGCCTCGTCATAGGGCGTCGCGTGCGAGGGCAGGACCGCTTCGGTGCCGAGGCACTCGCGGATCAAGCCCATACCGAGCGGGTCAACGCCGATGACGACGACGGAGGCAGCGCCTCTGGCAAGCCGACGGTTGCGCATGTTGATCACTCCAATTCAAGACGTGGGGGCCAAACGAACAGGGGCGCGGCCCCAGGGGACAGCTCAGCGCGCGAGCCCGACGGGGCCGGTGGGCTCAGCGGTGCGCGATCCAATGTGGTGGTCGAAGCCGAGCAAGAAGAACTCGAGGTCGTTCGGGTTCAGGTCTTCGGTGGCGCCGGGGTAGGCGGGGACCTCCCCGGCCGCCATCGGACGCACGAGGCGCGGCGTGACGAAGATCATCAGCTCGGTCTCGTTTCGGCGGTGCTGCACGTACCGAAACAGCGTGCCGACCACCGGGATGTCGCCGAGGATCGGGACCTTCGCGAAGGTCGCCCGGCTGGTCTCGCTCAACATGCCCGCCATCGCCACGGTCATGCCGCTCTCGACGCGGAGGTGGGACTCGGTCTTGCGGCTGACGAAGCCCGGCACCTCGATGCCGGTCACCCGGATGCCGGTGGAGCTGTCCACGTCGCTGACCTCGACGTAGACCCGCATGTCGACCACGTCGTTGCCCAGCACCGTCGGGACGAACAGCAGCTTGACGCCGTACTCTTTGAACTCGAGCGAGATCCGGCTGCCGAACTGCGCGACGGGGATCGGGATCTCGCCGCCGGCCAAGAACTCCGCCTGCTGGCCGGAGAGGGCCGTCAGGGTGGGCTGGGCGAGGG
>CANHON010000055.1 GCA_947462115.1 Deltaproteobacteria bacterium
GAAGGCGAGACCTGCACCCTGCTGTTCGTCGATCTGCGCAGCGGGCAGCTCAGCGCCGAGCTCACCGGCCTGCACCCCGAGGCGACGGTGGACCCCGAGACCGGCGACGTGCTGCAGCCGGCCCGCTCGGCGGCCGTGCTGGAGTCGGACATGCGGGCCGTCGAGAAGATCGTGCTGCGGGCTCTTCCAGGCGGGGAGTGGATCAGCTTTGGGCCCCGCGGCATCGTCGCCGCCAGCCAGTCGGCCGGCGCCGCCATCTGAGGGCCCGGCCCCCGCCTCGCCCAGCCTCGCCTCGCCTCGCCTTGCGCAGCCTCGTCCCGTCGATCCCTCTGGATCGGTCGGGGCGCTCCGCTTTTTGGAGTCAGCGGTCGGTGTCGCTCGGCGCCCGCCCGCCGACGGTATTGAACATGATTTTCAATATCAGCCCTCCGGACCCTGGACGCGGCTTCGCCCTGGCGATACCTAAATGAAAACGATATTCGATTTCATCAGCGCCCCGGAGGAGCCGCCATGCACCGCGCACAGAGCCGCAGCAACCACTCCATGTCCCTGATCTGGATGGCGTGTATCGCCAGCGCCCTCGTCGGCTGCACCGCCTCCTCGCCCAAGGACACCGCCGCCGATGGCAGCGGAGACGGCGGCGTGGACGGCAGCGCCGATGACGGCATCGACGGGAGCGCGGACGGGAGCGCGGACGGCGGGGCCGATGGGGGCGGCGAGGGCTACGCCTTTGACAGCCGGTTCGACGGCGAAGACAGCGTGTCCTACAGCGGTCAGGTGTTCCGCCACCTGCTGATCGAGGACATGAGCCGGTGGGTCGGCGGCCTCACCGCCCGGGTGGACGCCGGCTGGTTCCCGGTGGCCGGCGAGGTCGAGGGCGAGCTGCTGTTCTACTACGCCTTCGACAGCGCCTCGGGCGGCGAGGTTCCGCTGAGCAAGATCACCGATCCTGCGGCCCTTCAGAGCACCTACAACGAGGTGAGCGCCGACAAGGACCTCGTGGGCAAGGTCGCCGGCAACGACCCCACCGGACAGCACAAGGACTGGTCCACCGCCCTGGTGGGCTGGGGCGCGCCCGGCAGCCACAGCCCCGACGGCCTGCTGCGGTCGTGGATCGCCCAGGTGGACGCCGCTGCCGTGGCCCGCAGCAACGGCGACATCCCGCTGGACCCGAGCGGCGCGCCGGTGGGCTCCGTCACCCTCACCGCCGAGGGGCATGATCTGCAGCAGCTGATGCAGAAATTCCTGCTCGGCTCCATCGCCTTCTCCCAGGGCGCCGACGACTACCTCGACGACGATCTGGAGGGCAAGGGCCTCAACTCCGACCACACCGGGCCCGAGGGCGAGGACAACTACACCGCGCTGGAGCACGCCTGGGACGAGGGTTTTGGCTACTTCGGCGCCGCGCGAGACTACGGCGACTGGGAGGACGCCCTGACCGCCGGCGCCGGCGTCCGCGACTCCTGGGCGGCGGACGGGGCCATCGACCTGCTGACCGAGGCGAGCTGGGGCCACGCGCTCAACGCCGGGAAGCGCGACGACGGCGCGCTGGTCGCGACCGACCTCAGCGGCCAGGCCTGGGGCCATTTCATCGACGGCCGCCGGCTGATCGCCGAGAGCGCCGGGCCGCTGACCGAGGACGAGCGGGCCGCGCTCCTCGCCCACCGGGACGGGGCGGTCGCCGCGTGGGAGGCGGCCATCGGCGCCACGATTGTCCACTATATCAACGATGTGCTGCGCGACATGGGCAGCTTCGGCACGGCCGAGTACGACTTCGCGGCCCACGCCAAACATTGGAGCGAGCTCAAGGGCTTCGCGCTGAGCCTGCAGTTCAACCCGCGCTCGGCGCTGTCGGACGAGGACTTCGCCACCCTCCACGGCCTCCTCGGCGACGCCCCGGTCCTGCCCTCGGCTGGCGCGACGGCGGCAGCGGACTACGAACTGCGGCTCGCGGAGGCGCGGGCGCTGCTCGGCGCGGCCTACGGCTTCGACGCCGGCAACCTCGGGGACGCGGAGGGCAACAATGGCTGGTGATCGTCGCGGCTGGCTGAGCCTGATGGGCTTCGCTGGGCTCGTCTTCGCGCAGGACTTGGCCTGCGCCATCGGCAAAGGAGACGCGGCGGACCCGGCGCTGACCGACGCGCTGGACGCCACCCTCACCGAGGCCGCGCCCACGCTCATCGCCCCGGCGCTGTCGGCCGCCATCGCCGAGATCGCCCCGCTGGACGCTGCGCTGGTCGCCTGGGCGGAGTCCGGCGGCGGCGAGGCCGAGCGGGCGGCGGCCCAAGCGGCGGCCTTGCCCCTGCTGCTCGCCTGGCAGCGGGTGGAGCTGCTCGAGCTCGGGCCCCTGGGCAGCGCGCTGCAGGTCGTCGGCGGCGCCGATCTGCGCGACTCGGTCTACTCCTGGCCCACCGTCAACCCCTGTCGGGTCGACCAAGAGACCGCCACCGAGGGCTATGTCGCGGCGGACTTCACCGCGGCCGAGCTGCCCAACGTGCGCGGCCTCGACGCCATCGAGTGGCTGCTGTGGGCCCCGCCCGGCGAGAACGTGTGCCCCGGGCAGGTCGACATCAACGCCAACGGCACCTGGGACATCCTCGGCGTCGAGGCGGTGCAGGCGCGGCGGGCGGCCTACGCCCGCGTGGCCCTCGCCGGCGTGGCGGCGGACCTCGACACCGCCGCCGCGGCCTTCGGCGAAGGGGGCGCCTGGGCCACCGCGCTGGCCGCTGCCGGCGCGCCCGGCAGCGCCTACGACAGCCCCGAAGCCGGCCTCAACGCCCTCTACGACGCTGCTTTCTACATTGAGGCCGTCGCCAAGGACCTCAAGCTGGCCGAGCCCCTCGGCTTGCGGTCGTGCACGGCGGCCTGTGAGGCCCTCGCCGAGGGCCTGCCCAGCGGCGCCTCCCACCTGTTCCTGCGGGAGAACATCGCGGGCTTCCGCGCGATCTGGGAGATGGGCGAGGGCAGCGGCTTCGACGATCTGCTGATCGCCCTCGGGCACGCCGATCTCGTCGAGGAGGTCGATGAGGCGCTGCTCGCCGCCGAGGCCGCGGCCCTGGCCCTGGAGCAGCCCGTTCACCTCGCCCTCACCGGCGACCCCGAGGGGGTGCGCGCGCTGCACGACGCCCTGGTCGAGCTCGGCCGCCTCTGGAAGGTGGACGTGGCGACCGCCCTGCTGCTCACCGTGCCCGCCGAGGCGGCCGGCGACAACGACTGAGCGCCGCCCGCGCCTCGCACAAACACCCGGTCCCTTGCGCACACCCGGTCCCTCGCGCACAGCCCCCTGAGCCCGCGTGCCCCACCTGCCCCACCTGCTGTCCAGCCTCGCGCAGCCCTTCGCCGACCCGGGCAGCCGGACCTACTGGCCATGGCTGGTCGTGTCGGCGGTGGTGGCCGTGGTCGTCGCCCAGCGCGGCGGGCGCCCGTGGTCTCGGGCCCTGCGGGCGGCCCTGCCGGTGTCGGCCTTGCGGAGCCCCTCGGGCCAGCTTGACGTGCAGCTGCTGATCTTCCGCCGGATCTTGGCGACGCTGCGGGCCGGCGCGGGGGCTGGCGGCGCCTACTGGCTGGCGACCCGGCTGGTCATGGCGCTGGACCAGCACTTCCCGGCGCCCGCCCTGCCGGTGCCCTCGGCCGCGGCGCTGTCGGTCGTCTACTCGCTGACCTTGTTCTTTGTGTGGGACTGGAGCCGCTTTGTCTTGCATCGGATGATGCACCGGGTGCCGGTGCTGTGGGCCTTTCACGAGGTTCACCACTCGGCCGAGCGCATGACTCCCCTCACCTTTCACCGCGTTCATCCGGTCGAATCGCTGCTCTACGATCTCCGGGGCCTGTTGAGCACCGGCCTCGTCGCCGGCCTGTTCTTCTGGGCCTTTCGGGGCGCGGCGGTCGAACATACGCTGCTCGGCGTCCACAGCCTGGGCCTGGTCCTCACGGCGCTGAGCGGGAACCTCCGACACAGCGAGGTCCCGCTCCGCTTTCCGGCGGCGGTCGAGCGCTGGCTCCTGTCGCCGGCCCAGCACCAGCTCCACCACAGCGCCGATCCGGCCCACGCGGACGTCAATTTCGGCACCTGGCTGGCGGTGTGGGATCGCCTCGGCGGCAGCCTCCACCCCGCGCTCGGCGGCCCGGTCCCGGCTTTTGGCGTGGTCGGCGCCCGCCACGCCCAGCGCCTGAGCTCCGCCCTGTTCGCCCCCTTCGGCGCGGCCGTTGCCGCCCTTCGGCCCGCCGCCGAGGGTTCTTCGGTCTCTCAGGCAGGCCGAAGCGTCGCGTCGATCCTGCTGGCGGTGCTCGTCTTCGGCGGCCTCGTCTGCCCCACCGCGCGGGCGTCGGAACCCAAGCCAGCGGAGACGGCTGAGGAGTACCCCAACCAAGACGAAGCCCCCCAAAGCGAAGCGGGGGAGATCATTGAGGTGTGGGCGCCGCGGGGCACCCCGCGCCTCTCGACGCCCTCGCAGACCGTGGAGCAGGCGCAGCTCGAACAGTGGGAGTACAACGACGTCCAGCGGATCCTCAGCACGGTGCCCTCGGTGACCGTGCGCACCGAGGACGGCTTTGGGCTGCGGCCCAACATTGGGATCCGGGGGACCAACCCCGACCGAAGCGCCAAGGTGCTGCTGCTCGAAGACGGCCTGCCCATCGCGCCCGCGCCCTACGCCGCCCCGGCCGCCTACTACTTTCCCCTCACCCAGCGGCTGACCGCGGTGGAGGTCACCAAGGGGGCCGCGGCCATCCCCTACGGCCCCCAGAACATCGCCGGGGTCGTCAACCTCGTCACGCGCGGCGTGGGCGGACCCGGCGAACCCGGCAGCGCCATCGACCTCTCGGGCGGCAGCTACGGCACGCTGAAGTCCTCGGCCTGGGTGCGGGCGAGCCGCGGGGGCAGCGGCCTGCTGCTCGAGGGCGCGCACCTCAGCGCCAGCGGCTTCAAGGCGCTGCCGGGCGACGCCCCGACCGGTTTTGGCCGGGTGGACCTGATGGGCAAGGGCGCGCTGCGGCTGCCGGAGCTCGGCGCGCTGAAGCACGATCTGGAGCTGAAGCTCGGCTGGGGGCAGGAGCTCAGCCACGAGACCTACCTCGGCCTCGGCCCCGACGACTTCGCCGAGGCGCCCCTGCGCCGCTACGGCGCCTCGGCGGAGGACCGCATGCAGTGGCGGCACAGCCAGGCCAGCCTGCGGTGGTTCGGCGCCCTGCCCAGCGTCGATCTGGAGCTGAGCGTCTATGGCAGCCGGCTCGACCGCCAGTGGCTGCGTTTTGATGGCTTCGCCGACGGAACCGACGTGAACGCCGCGCTGCAGGCCGATCCCGACGGGCTCAGCGGCCGCTACCTCGGGGCCCTGCGGGGCGAACAAGACAGCGTCAGCGGCGAGAGCGACGTGGCGCTCGTCAACAACGACCGGCTGCTGCAGAACGGCGGCGTAGAGCTGCGGGGTCGGGGCGGCTGGCGCGGGCAGCGGGCCGGACTGGAGCTGGCCGGCGGCCTCCGCCTCCACGGCGACTGGGTGGAGCGCGACCACCGCCGGGAGCTGCGCGGCCTGGCTGAAGGGGCCCTGCTGGACGCTTCAGGCGCACGCACCCCCACCGCCGACAGCCACGCCAGCGCGCGGGCCCTCGCCGCCTTTGGCACCGCCGACGTGCAGCTCGGGGCCGCCCACGTCCAGCCAGGCCTGCGGGTGGAGCGGGTCGCGACCCACTTTGAGGATCGCCTCCTCGACGCTGATCCCATCGACGCGACGCAGACGGTGGTGCTGCCGGGGGTCAACGCCCTGTGGTCCTACAAGGGCCTGCTCAGCCCCTTCGCCGGGGTGCACCAAGGCTATTCGCCGACGCCGCCGGGCAGCCCCGAGGGCACCTTGCCCGAGCGCGCCACGGTCAGCGAGCTCGGCCTGCTCGCCGGCCGCGACCAGCAGCTCAGCCTGACCGGCTTCTGGAGCGCCTACCAGAACCTGACCGGCCAGTGCACGCTGTCCGGCGGCTGCTCCGACGCCCAGCTCGACCTGCAGTACAACGGCGGCGCGGCGGACGTGCGCGGCCTCGAGCTGAGCTTGCACGGCGAGACGCCGGCCGGGCCGCTGGGCCTTCAGGGGCGCTTCGACGGCACCTGGACCGAGAGCAGCTTTCGAACCGGCTTTAGCTCCGAGCTGCCGGTGTGGGGCACGGTGGAGGCCGGGGACAGCCTGCCGAACCTGCCGGCCCTGCAAGGGGTGGCGCAGCTCAACCTGATCGTGCCCGCCGTTGATCACCTCGCCTTTGGCGCCGCCCTGCGCGGCCGCAGCGTGCAGCGGGACGTGGCCGGCCAAGGGCCCATCCCCGAGCCCGAGGCGCTGCCGGGCCTGCTGACCCTCGACCTGAACTTCAGCGCGCCGACGCTCGGGCCGGTGGTGCTCTACGCCAACGTGAGCAACGTCACCAACGCCATTGTCATCGAGTCCTTCCGGCCCTATGGCGCGCGGCCGACGACCCCGCGGCTGTTCACCCTGGGGCTCAAGGCCGAGGGCCGGAGCCTCGCGAAGCCGCCGAAGGGCCGCTAGAAGTCCACCGAGGCGCCGCAGCCGCAGGGGCGCTTGGCCTGGGGGTTCTCGATCTCGAAGCCAGCGGCCATCATGTCCTCTTTCCAGCCGATGACGCTGTTCTTGAGCTTGGCCATGTGCTCCTTCTTGACGAAGACCTGCACCGGGCCGTGGCGGAACACGAGATCATCGTCCTCGGGCGCCTCTTCGAACTCGAGCTGGTACTTGTAGCCGCTGCAGCCCCCGCCGGTGATGCCGTAGCGCAGGCCCCAGCCCTCATCGCCGTACTCGGCGGCGAGCTCGACGATGTTCTCGACGGCCTCGGGGCTGACGAGGATGCTGTCTTCGGGGCCGTAGCCGGGCCCCTCGCTCGCGGGCGCCTCGCTGGTTGGAGCCTCGCTGGTTGGAGCCTCGCTAGTTGGAGCCTCGGGGGCGGCGGCGCTGTCGGTCTGGATCTCGGTCATGGGTGCTCCTTTCGGGGGGACCGGCGGTGGCCGGCGATCGGCTCGGACCTAACCGAAGCGCGGCGCGGCGCCGGAGGTCCGCAGATCTGCGCCGGGCGGCGGCGGGGGCCCGGTGGGCGGCGGCGGCTGCGCGGGCGGCGGGGGCGCGCGGAGCAGGCGCAGCACCCGAGCGGCCCGGTAGGGGATCTGGACCGCCACGAGGCCAAACAGCAGCGGGCCGAGCTTGTGCATGGCGAAAGCAGCGTCCAGATCGCCATGGCCCATGAAGGTGAAGCTGCGGGTGAGGCCGCAGCCCCAGCACTCGATGTCCAGCAGGGCCTTGAACAAGCAGAGCGGCGGCACCGGCCAGCCAAACAGCTCCAGCACGCTGTCTGAAGGCGTGAGGATCATGCTGAGCACGGTGATCCCAGCGGACACGCCGAGCACATGAAGCTCCGGCCGCAGCCGACGCCCCAGGCCCGGGTCGCGCACTCAGCCCTGCTTGTTGCGGCGCCCGCCGCGGCCGGTCACGCCGGCGATGCGGTCGAGGATGCCGTTGACGAAGGCCTTGCTGTCCACGTCGCCGAAGCGCTTGGCGAGCTCGACGGCCTCGTTGATCGCGACGCTGTGCGGCACGTCGAGGCAGGCGATGAGCTCGAAGGCGGTCAGCCGCAGGATGTTGCGGTCCACCAGCGGCATGCGCTTGACCCGCCAGTTGGTGCTGGCCTCGTCGATCATGGCGTCCAGCTCTTCGCTCCGGGCGAGCACGCCGGCGATGAGCTGCCGGGCGTACTCGATGTCGGCGGGCTCCACGCCCGAGCTGTCCATGTCGTCCCCGTCCACCCGGGCGGCGAGCAGGTCGGTGAGCAGCTGGTCGGCGGACTGGCCGGCGGCCTGATCGGCGTCGTAGAGGGCCTGAAGGGCGAACTCACGGGATTTGCGTCTGGACATGGGACCCCTCAGGCCGGCCGCGGCGCGCCGCCGAAGCGAGCGCCGATGGCCTGGATGACGCCGACCATCTCGACCGCTGCAGAGGCGGCCTCACCGCCCTTGTTGCCCATCTTGGTGCCGGCGCGCTCGATGGCTTGCTCGATCGTATTGGTGGTGAGCACGCCGTTGATCACGGGGAGCCCGAGCTGCGCGGAGGCTTGGCCGAGGCCCTTGTTGCACTCCCCGGCGATGAAGTCGAAGTGCGGGGTGCTGCCACGGATGACGGCGCCGAGCGCGATGATCGCGTCAAACTGACCGGTCTCCCCCAGCTTTCGAACGATGAGGGGGATCTCCCAGGCGCCGGGCACCCAGACGACCGTGACCGCCGCTTCGGTGTCGACGCCGTGCCGCCGCAGCACGTCGAGCGCGCCGCTCAGCAGGCGCTCGGTGATGAAGTCGTTGAAGCGCGACACCACGATGGCGTAGCGGCCGTCTTGCCGGGGGGTCTTCGGCTCAATGAGCTGGGGCACGGGATCTCCGGTGGGGCTCAGGTGGCGGCGTCGGCGGAGGGGAGCAGGTGGCCGAGCTGGTCGCGCCGCTCGCCGAGAAAGCTCTCGCTGATCGAGCCGCCGCGCACCACGAGGGGCACGCGCTCGGTGACCTTGAGGCCATAGGCCTCCAAGCCCTTGATCTTGCGGGGGTTGTTGGTGATGAGCCGCAGCTCGCTCACGCCGAGGTCGAGCAGGATCTGGGCGCCGGTGCCCATCTCGCGGAGCTCGCCGCCCCCCTTGTCCCCGGCGCTGGCGTCGGTCAAGCCGAGGTGGGCCTGAATCCGCGCGACCAGCGCGTCGGTCTTGAGGGCCGCGCCGGCGTGCAGGTAGACCAGCGCGCCCCGGCCCTCGGCGGAGATGGCGTCCAGCGCCGCGTCGAGCTGGGCGGCGCAGTCGCAGGTGCCCACCCGGAAGATGTCGCCGGTGGGGCAGTAGGCCTGCATGCGGACCATCGCGGGGCCGCCCTCGCTGAGATCACCCTTCCAGAGGGCCATGTGCACGCCGCCGTCGGTGCGGCTGCGGTAGACCCGCAGGTTGAGCGCGCCGTGGCGGGGGCTCTGGACGACGTGATCGACCTCGCGGTCGACCAGGACCTCGGTGCGGATGCGCCACTGGATGAGGTCGGCCACCGTGACCACGCGCAGCTTGTGCTTCTGGCCGAAGGCGATGAGGTCCGGCAGGCGGGCCATCGTGCCGTCCTCGTTCATGATCTCGCAGATCACGCCCGAGGGGGTGAGGCCGGCGAGCCGCGCCATGTCGACGCTGCCCTCGGTCTGGCCGGTGCGGACGAGCACGCCGCCGTCCCGGGCCCGCAGCGGGAAGATGTGGCCGGGCACCACGAGGTCCTGCTGGCCCTTGCTCGGGTCGAGGGCCACGCGGATGGTGTGCGCCCGATCGGCCGCCGAGATGCCGGTAGTGACCCCCTCCCGCGCCTCGATGCTCACGGTGAAGGCCGTGTGGTAGGGGCTCTGGTTGTTGGTGGCCATCATCGGGAGCTGCAGCTGGGCCACCCGCTCCTCGGTGAGCGTGAGGCAGATGAGGCCGCGGCCGTGGGTGGCCATGAAGTTGATCGCCTCGGGCGTGACAGCCTCGGCCGCCATCGTCAGATCGCCCTCGTTCTCGCGATCTTCGTCGTCAACCAGGATGACCATGCGGCCGGCGCGGATGTCTTCGAGGCCGAGCTCCACGCGCCGGATCGGATCGGGGTCCATCACCACGAACGACATTGCTGACTCCAGGGAACGATGCCGCCACTTCCGGCGCGGGCGCCGCGGGCGGGGGTTGGGGCGTCCGTCCGGCGACCCGAAGGGGCCCCTGACCGCGCTGACAAGGGAGGCACCTAGCCGAGCGGCGGGGGCCTGTCCCGCCCGCCGGCGGATGTTCACAGGAACGAGCCCGAGCAGGTCTGGAACCAGAACAGCGCCGATGAGGCTGTTCTCGAGTTTGCTGTCCTCGGGTTTGCTTTCCTCGACTCAGCCTTCGTGCGGGGCCGGAGCGGCGAGGTAGCGCAGCCCGAGGTCCTCCCCGTGCCGCTCCATCGAGACGAAGCGCATTCGCGGCGCCTCGGCGAGGGTGAAGGGCGGCCCCGCGAGCCAGGCCGCGCCGCCCGCGAGCAGCTTGGGGGCGAGGAACAGGCGGAGCTCGTCGGCGAAGCCGGCCCCCACCATCGCCCGGTGAACGCGGGCCCCGCCCTCGACCAGCAGGCTGTGCACGCCCTCCTCGGCGAGGTGCCGCAGCGCCGCGGCCAGATCGAGGCCGCCCTCCCCCGCCGGCAGGGGCACGATCCGCGCCGGCGCCAAGGCCTCGGCTCGGTCGAGATCAGCGTCAGGGCCGACAAAGATCAGGGGCGGCCGCCCGGCCCGCAGCACCCGGGCGTTCGCCGGGCAGCGCAGGCGGCTGTCGAGGAGCACCGGCAGGGCGTCGCGGCCCCCCGGCGCGCGGGTGTTGAGGGCCGGGTCGTCGGCGAGCAGCGTGCCGGAGCCGACGAGGATGGCGTCGGCGCGGTCGCGCAGGGCGTGGCCGGCCAAGCGGGCCTCGGGGCCGGTGATCCAGCGGCTCTGCCCGTCGGCGGCGGCGATGCGCCCGTCGAGGGTGACGGCGGCCTTGAGCGTGACGTGGGGGCGGCCGCGGGTGCGCGCGCTCACGAAGGCGCGGTTGAGCAGCAGGGCCTCCTGCTCCAAAACACCGACCTGCACGTCAAGCCCAGCGGCCCGGAGCTGGGCGATGCCCTGCCCCTGCATGCGGCTGTCGGGGTCCACCATGCCCACCACCACCCGGGCGATCCCGGCGCGGAGGATGGCCTCGGTGCAGGGCGGCGTCCGGCCGTGGTGACAGCAGGGCTCGAGGTTGACGTAGAGGGTGGCGCCGCGGGCCGCCTCGGGCGAGCGGAGCGCGCGCAGGGCCGCCACTTCGGCGTGGGCCTCACCGGCCCGGGTGTGGTGCCCTTCGCCGATGGGCTGCCCGTCGGCCACGATGACCGCGCCGACCATCGGGTTGGGCGCCGTCCGGCCCTCGGCGAGGGCGGCCAAGGCCAGCGCGCGGCCCATCCATCGCTCGTCCTGGTGCACGGGGCCCCCTAGGCTTGGGCGTCGGAGAGGGGCGCGGCGACGTCGTTCCCATCGATCGCCGGGCCTTCGGGCGCGGGACCTTCGGGTGCGGCCCCGGCGGCGGGCGACAGCCAGGGCGACAGCAGGGCGAGCAGGTCCGCGGGACCGGCGACCTGGCGCAGCACGCTGGCGAAGCGAACATAGGCAACGATGTCAATCTCTTGCAGCTCCGCGAGGATGAGCTCGCCGAGCTCGCCGCTGGTGATCTCGCTGGCCACGCTCAGCGAGACCCTCAGCTCCACCCGGCTCGCCACCTCTTCGATGACCCGGGCTTCGACCGGCCTTTTGCGGCAGGCGAGGCGCAGGCCTTCGACGATCTTGTCGCGATCGAAGGGCTCCCGGTAGCCGCCGCGCTTGATGACGAGCGGGAGCTTTCGCTCGACCCGCTCGTGGGTGGTGAAGCGGTGCTGGCACTGCAAACACTGCCGCCGCCGCTTGAGCGCGTCGCCGGCCGCCCGGGTCTCGAGCACCTTGGAGTCGGGGTGTTGGCAGGCCGGGCAGTTCACGAAGCGGTGGCCCCAAAAGCGCCCGGGTAGAGCGGGAACCGGTCGCACAGGGCCGAGACCCCGGCGCGCACCGCGGCGTGCACCTCGGCGTCGGTGGGGGCGGCGAGCAGATCAGCGATCCAGTCGGCGATCTGCTCGGCTTCGGCCGTGCCCATGCCGCGGGTGGTCATGGCGGGGGTGCCGACCCGCACGCCGGAGGTGACCATCGGGCTGCGGCGCTCGCCGGCCACGGTGTTCTTGTTGACGGTGATGCCGGCGCTGCCGAGGAGCAGCTCGGCCTCTTTGCCCGACAAGGGGTGGTCGCTGAGATCGATGAGCATCAGGTGGTTGTCGGTGCCGCCGCTGACCAGGGCGTGGCCCCGCGCCACCAAACGGGCGGCCATGGCCTTGGCGTTGTCGAGGACCTGCTGCTGGTAGACGATGAAGTCCGGCTGCAGGGCCTCGCCGAAGGCCACCGCCTTGGCGGCGATGACGTGCATCAGCGGGCCGCCCTGGCTGCCCGGGAACACCGCGCTGTTCATCGCCTTCATCAGGTCGCGCTTGGCGAGGATGAGGCCGCCGCGGGGGCCGCGCAGGGTCTTGTGGGTGGTGGTGGTCACCACGTCGCAGTGCGGGAAGGGGCTCGGGTGCAGGCCGGCGGCCACGAGGCCGGCGATGTGGGCGATGTCCGCCATCAGCAGGGCCCCGACCTCGTCGGCGATGGCCTTGAAGCCCGCGAAGTCGATGGTGCGGGGGTAGGCGCTGGCCCCGCAGACGATGAGCTTGGGCCGCTCGGCGAGGGCCACGCGGCGCACCTCCTCCATGTCGATCCAGCCGTCGGCCCGCAGGTGGTAGTGCACCGGCCGGTAGAGCTTGCCGGAGCTGTTGACCGGGGAGCCGTGGGTGAGGTGCCCGCCGTGCGACAGGTCGAGGCCGAGGAAGGTGTCGCCGGGCTGCAGCAGCGCGAGGAAGACCGCGGCGTTGGCCGAGGCGCCGGAGTGCGGCTGCACGTTGACGCCGATGTCGCAGCCCTCGACCATGAACAGCTTGCGGGCGCGGGCCCGGGCGAGGTTCTCCACGACGTCCACGTGCTCGCAGCCGCCGTAGTAGCGGGCGCCGGGCAGGCCCTCGGCGTACTTGTTGGTCAGCGGCGAGCCCATGGCCTCCATCACGGCGAGGCTGGCGTGGTTCTCCGAGGCGATGAGCTCGAGATCGTGGCGCTGCCGGGCGATCTCCGCCGTGACGCTGGCGAAAACCTCGGGATCTTGCTGGGCGAGGGCGTCGAGCATGGGAGGCGCTCCTGCGGCGACGGGCGCCGGTCGGTCGGGGTGCGGGAGGGGCTCGGCGCGGCCGAGCAGCGGGGCGGACCGCTCAGGCGGCGGGCGCGTCGAGCCGGTGGAGCTTGTCGATCCGGCCCTGGTGACGGCCGCCCTCGAAGGCGCCGCTGAGCCAAGCCGCCAGCAGCTCTCGGGCGAGGCCGAAGCCCACCACCCGCTCGCCGAGGCACAAGACGTTGGCGTCGTTGTGTTGTCTGGTCGCGCGGGCCGAGAAGCTATCCGAGACCACCGCCGCCCGCACGCCCGGCACGCGGTTGGCGGTCATGCTCATGCCCACGCCGGTCCCGCAGCACAGCAGCCCCCAGGCCGCGCGGCCCGAAGCCACCGCTTGACCCACCGCGACCGCGAGGTCGGGGTAATCACAGCGGCTGGTGTCGTGGGCGCCGAGATCGAGCACGGTGAAGCCCAGCTCGTGGAGGGCGCCGACCAGCTCGGTCTTGAGGTGAAAGCCGGCGTGGTCGCTGCCCACGGCCACAGCACCGGAGGCGGGGACAAAGGGGCCGGAGGTCGCGGCGGACATGGGCGCTCCAACGGGGCGCGCCCCGTCGAGGGTGGGGCTCGGGGCGCTCAGGGCGCGGCGCCGAAGACGAGGACAGCGTTGGTGCCGCCAAAGCCGAAGGCGTTGCTCAGGGCCACGCGCATGGGCATGGGCCGGGCGCGGTGCGGCACGTAGTCGAGATCGCAGCCGGCGTCGGGCACGTCGAGGTTGATGGTGGGCGGGGCGATCTGGTGCTGGAGGGCCAAGGCGCACAGCACCGCCTCCACCCCGCCCGCGGCGCCGAGCAGGTGGCCGGTCATCGACTTGGTGCTCGAGACCGCCAGCCGATCGGCGTGGCCGCCGAAGACCGACCGGATGGCTGCGCTCTCCTCGGCGTCGTTGGCCTTGGTGGAGGTGCCGTGGGCGTTGATGTAGTCGACCTGCTCCGGGGCGAGGCCGGCGCTCTCCAAGGCCCGCTTCATGCACCGGGCGGCCCCGAGGTGCCCGGGCGGCGGCGCGGTGATGTGGTGGGCGTCGTTGTTGAGCGCGTAGCCCAGCACTTCGCAGTAGACGCGGGCGCCGCGGGCCTGGGCGCGCTCGAGGGTCTCCATCACGACCACCCCAGCGCCCTCGCCCATCACAAAGCCGTCGCGGTCCCGGTCGAAGGGCCGGCTCGCTTGCTCTGGCGCGTCGTTTCGCTTGGAGAGGGCCTTCATGGCCATAAAGCCCGCGAGGCCCAGGTCGAACATCGCGCTCTCGGTGCCGCCGGCGAGGATGAGCTCGGCCTCGCCGCCGCGGAGCACCCGCCAGGCCTCGCCGATGGAGTGGTTCCCCGTGGCGCAGGCCGTGCTGACGCAGAGGCTCGGCCCCTGCGCGCCGTGGGCGATGGCGACGGCGCCCCCGGCGATGTTGGTGAGCGACTGGGGCACGAAGCTGGCGGGGATGTGGCGCGGCCCGTCTTTGGCGATCTGGAGGGCGTTCTTGGCGATCGCCTGGGAGCCGCCGATGCCGGAGCCCACGTAGACCCCGGCCCGCTCGCCGAGGGGCGCGGCGGGGTCGAGGCCGGCGTCGAGGAGGGCCTGCTTGGCGGCGTCCAGCGCGTACCAGACGAAGCGCTCGTAGCGGTTGGCCTCGCGGTGCCCCACCCGCTCCGGCCCAAAACCTTGGACATCCGCCGCGATCTGCACCGGCCAGCCGGTGGTGTCCCAGCCCTGGATGCGCCGGACCCCCGACCGAGACGCGAGCACGGACGCCCAGGTGCTGGCGACGTCGAGGCCCAGCGGGTTGACCGTGCCGAGGCCGGTGATGACGACGCGGTGGACCATCAGGCGGCGGCGTGGTCCTTGATGTAGTCGATCGCGTCCTGCACGGTGGCGATCTTCTCGGCGTCCTCGTCGAGGATGGCGAGGTCGAAGGCCTTTTCGATGTCGATGACCAGCTCGACGATGTCGATGCTGTCGGCGCCCAGATCGTCGATGAAGGAGGCGTCGGGGCGGACCTCTTCGGCCTTGACGCCAAAGCGAGCGACGATCAGCGCAGTCAGCTTGGCCGTGATCTCGGTGGTTGACATGCGTGCTCCTCAAAACAAGGGGGCGGAGGCTGGGGCGGCGCGTCAGGCGGCAGCGCCCTCACGCCTTCGGGTGAGTCCGGAGCGGCGGTGCGCGCCGCGGTCCCGCCCCCTAGCCCGGCCTGGGCTGGCGCGCCCCGTCCGCCGGCGCATCGGCGCTGGGCTCACCGCTGACCGGCGGCCGCAGGTTGTCGGGGAAGGCCCAGGCGACGCCTTCAGCGACCCGGCGGCCCAAGGACTCGCCGGCGCAGTGGTGGGCGTGACGGATCGCCGCGGTGACGGCGCGGGCGTCCGATCGGCCGTGACCGACGACCACGACGCCGTTGACGCCGAGGAGCTGCCCGCCGCCTGCGGCCTTGTAGTCGAGCAGGCCCCGAAGCCGGCGCATGGCCGGCGCGAGCATCCAGGCCGCGACGCGGGAGCCGGGCTCGCGGAGCACCTCGCGCTTGAGGAGGCCAGCGACCAGCTCGGCGGTGGCCTCGGCGGTCTTGAGGAGCACATTCCCCACAAAACCGTCACATACGAGCACGTCGCAGCCGCCGCGGAAGGCCGTGGTGGGCTCCATCGGCCCGACATAGTCGATGGGGAGACCCTCCAGCACTGCGTCGGCGGCCTTGACTGACTCGTTGCCTTTGCCCGACTCGCCACCGTTGCTGAGCAGGCCGACCCGCGGCTGCCCGACGCCGAGCACGAAGCGGGCGAAGACGTGCCCCATCACGGCAAACTCGGCGAGCTGCTGGGGGCGGGTGTCCACCGTCGCGCCGAGATCGAGCAGCACGAGGCGGCCGCCATCGGCCCGGGGCAAAGCCGCGCACACCGCCGGGCGGGACAGGCCCGGGACCCGGCCGAGCTCCAGCAAGGCGGCCGCCACCAGCGCGCCGGTGTTCCCGCAGCTCAAGGCGGCGGAGGCCTCGCCGTCCTTGACCGCGCGGAGGGCGACCCGCACGCTGCTCTCGGGGCGGCGGCGCACGGTCTGGGCCGGCGGCTCGTCCATGCCCACCTGGTCGGGGGTGTGGCGCACGGTGATGGGCAGGCCGCGCGGGATCGCCCCGATGCGGGACTCGTCGCCCACCAATAGGACGGCGTAGCCCTCCTTGGCGGCGGCGATCGCGCCCTCGACAACGACCTCAGGCGCGCGATCTCCGCCCATGGCATCTACAGCGACGGGGTGCATCCGGGCTCCGCGGCGGGGCGCGAACCCGCCCATGGCGATCGGGGGGCGCTTGGCGATCGGGGGCCCCAACGCGAAGGAGGCGCGCCGCCGGGTGGCAGACGCGCCTCTTCAGGTTCACCGCCGGAGACCAGCGGCGTGCCGGCTCAGGCCTCGACCTTGCTCACGAGCACCTGCTGGCCGCGGTAGCTGCCGCACTCCAGGCAGATGTGGTGCATGCGCTTCAGCGCGCCGCAGGTGTCGCAGAGCTGCGTGGCGGGGATGGTCTTGATGAAGTCGTGCGCGCGGCGCATGCCCTTGGCAGACTTCGAGGTGCGCTTCTTGGGAACAGCCATGGGATCACTCTCAAGCGGGGATCAAGGAGATGGAGGGGAGGCTTGTGGCCGAGGGGGCGAACAAGGCAGCGCGACCCCAGACAGACAGCGGCGGCTAACCCATACGCCCCAGGGCGCGCCACCTTGGCCGCGGCGCCGGCGCCCAGGGCCCGGACCGAGGCCCGCGGTGGGAGGCCAGCGGACCTCCGCAGCTACTGCGGCGGCTTCCAGCTGGCCAGCCCCAAGAAGGGCGATGGACGCGGTCCTGGCGGGCCCCCTGCTGCGGCGGGCAGGGCGCAGGGGCCGTCTTCGGGGCGGAGGCGGGCGGTGCCGGGCTCGTCGCAGAGGACGGGATCAGGCAGCCAGAGGGCCATCTGCTCGCTGATCACCTGCTCGAGCTCCA
>CANHON010000056.1 GCA_947462115.1 Deltaproteobacteria bacterium
ACCCCCGCCTCGAGGTGCTGGCCGACGTGGAGCTCGTACAGGAGCCCCCGGCGCTGATCGCGAGCCTGCGCCAAGGCTCGACCGTGATCACCCGGATCCGCGCCGCCCGCGCGCTGAGCAAGAAGAGGGGCCCCCGGAGCCGGGACGCGCTGCAGGCCGCCCTCGCCGCCGACCCGCACTGGGCGGTCCGGGCCGAGCTCGCCGCCCTGCTCAGCGCCAGCCCCTCGCACCAGGCCGTCGCGCCGCTCGTGGCCGCCCTCACCGACGGCGAGGCCCGGGTTCGGGTGAGGGCCGCCGAAGCCCTGGGCCGCCTGCCCAGCAGCGCCGACAGCCTGCGCGCCCTGCGGCTCGTCCTCGAAGGCGAGGAGCCCAGCGTGCACGTGCGCGGCGCGGCCCTCCGGGCCTACGGCCAGCTCCGGCCACCAGACGCCGTCTCCCGGCTCAGTGAGGCGCTCGGCGTCGAGGCCTGGGGCGATCTGCTGCGCGTACGGGCCGCTGAAGGCCTGGGGGCCAGCCGCAGCGCCGACGCCCTCCCGCTGCTGCTCACCCTGCTGAGCCCCGCGCACAGCGCCCGCGCCCAGGCGGCCGCCGCCAGCGCGCTCGGAAAGCTGGCCACGGACCTGCCAGCCCTCAAGGCCGTGGTGGTAGAGCGCCTGGAGGAGACGGCCATCAACGCCAGCTTCCGCGTTCGGCTGGCGGCCATCGGCGCGCTCGGGGCGGTCGGCGCCCCCCGCTCCGGCGGTGTCCTGCGGGACATCCACACCGAGGACCTCGACGGCCGCACCCGCCGCACCGCCTACGAAGCGCTGGAGCGCCTGCGCGCGGCGGCCGGCGATCAGGGGCCGATCGCCGCCCTGCGCGCCGAGCTGGAGGCGGTCCGCGACCAAAACGGTCGCCTGCGCGACCGGCTGGACGCGCTAGAGCGCAAGTCGGAGTCCGATTTGCCCGCGTAGTCGGGGGTGGTGGGGGCGCCCAAACACCGACCAGGTGCAGACCTCGGATGCAGACCGCCCCCCCCGGGCGAAATTACAGTAGATCGCCGGAGTCGCTGCTGAGATAGTCTCGACCACGTCATTGAGCCCCAACGATCCCGCCCGCGCGCGCCCGGAGGAGCATCCCATGCAGCTCCAACGACAACTCCCCGACGCACCCGTCAGCCCGCAGTCCATGATCTGCGCCCACTGCGGCGTGCGGACGGAGCTCAGCACGTGCCGCTCTTGCGGCCAAAGCGCCCTGCTGCGGGGCCGTTACCGGCTCCTCGACTTGGTGAGCGGCGAGCCCACGGCCATGGAGTACCGCGCGGTGGACGTGCGGCGCCCCGACAAGCCGCTCCTGCTGCGCCTGCGCCCGATCATGGGCAACGATCCCCGCGAGGCCGACGCCATCGCCGCCGCCTCGGCCTCCATGCGCGCCATGGACCACCCCGCCGTCCAGAGCTGGCTGGACGTCTTCTTGGTGGGCAGCGACGAAGGCAAGACCCTCTGCGTGTTCACCGAGGAGCCCGATGGCGCTCGCCTGTCCTCCGAGCTCCTCGGCGAGCCCTGGTCGATCAGCCGCGTCGTCTCCACCCTCGATGAGCTGCTCGGCGTCGCCGTGCACGTCCACGCCATGAGCCCAGCCGTCGCCCTGTCCAACCTGGACCCCCGCCGGATCCTCCGGCGCCGCGACGGCTCGCTGCTGCTGACCCACGCAGCGCCCCTGGCCCTCCGGCAGCGCGGCGTCGGCGCCGCCGTCTGTGAAGCGCCGGAGCACCGCCGCGGTCAGTGGTCGCCCGCCGCCGACATCTACGCCATCGCCGCCCTCGGCGTCGGCCTCCTCCTCGGCAAGGCGCCCGAGCAGCTCGCTGATCCCGGCGGCTTCTTGGTGTGGGCCAGCGCGGCCGAGCGCCGGGGCCCGATCGTCCCGATGCTCACCCGCTGGCTCTCGCCGGACCCCGCCGCCCGCCCCGCCACCGCCAAGGCCGCGCTCAACGAGCTCCGCGCCTTGGTCGAAGGGCCGAGCAACCGCGAGCTCGAGTCCCGCAGCGGCCTCGACGCCGCCTTCAGCCTCCAGCCCGGCACCGAGTCCAGCTTCACCTACGGCCGGATCGAGCAGCCCACCGACGGGAGCCGCGCGGCCCGCCGTGCCCTCGACCGCACCACCGACGTGCGGCGGGCGCTGGAGCGCAACACCGACGTGCGCCGCGCCCTCGACCGGAGCACCGACATCACCCGGATCCAGCCGGTCGTAGCCCAGTCCACCCCCGAGGACGTCGTGGCACAGTCCACGCTCGGCGCCCGCATGCTGACCATCGGCCTGACGGTCACCTTCGCGCTGGCGGCGGTGCTGGCGGTGCAGAGCACAGCCAGCCGCATGGGCTGGATCCAGGGGGATCCCTGGGTGGACGGCGGCAAGGGCGGCCAGATCGAGCAGTCCTCCTCCGCGCTGCGCGCCGGGCCCAACTGAGCAGCCTCCAGCGCGCCATCCTCGCGCTGACAGCCACCTGCGCGGGCCCGACCGGCTGCCGCGGCCCGCTCCCCGGGGCGCTGGCGGCGTCCCCCTCCGCCGCTTGGCTCGAGGCCGAAGCGTGGTCTTTGGGCGCCCCGGACGGCCGCATCTTGCTCGTGCCGGCCGAGAGCGGCGGCCTGTGGCTGCTTCAGCCCGAGGCAGGTGGCGGCGCGCTGCGGTGGTTCGGCCCCGCCCGACCGCTGCAGGCCTCCCCGGCCGCCACCGGCCCGGCCGCCACCGACCCGGGCAGAGCGGTCGGCGCCTGTGGGGACCACGCGGTGCTGCTCACCGAGGAGGGCGACCAGCTCGTCAGCTTGATCGTGGCGCCGCCCGAGGGAGCGGGGGCCGCGCCGCGGAGCGCCGAGCTCGGCCGCGCGCCCGCGCTGGGTCCGCTCAGCGGCGCCTCGGTCGCCTGCCTCCCCGCGGCCGATCCCACCGGCGAAGCGGCGCTGCTCGTGGGGCTGCCCGGCGCCCGCGCCGGAGCCGGGGCGGTCTACCGCTGGACGATCGGACAGACGCCCGCGCCGATCCTCCTCGGGCCGACCGCAGGGCAGCTGCTCGGCGGCACCACCATCGCCGGACATGACCTGAACGGTGACGGCCTCGATGATCTCGCGGTGAGCGCCTGGGGCGCCATGAACAACGCTGGCGCCGTGTGGCTGATCGACGGACCGCTGCCCCCGATCCCCGCCGATGTGCCCGACCGCCGGTACTTCAGCCGCATCGACGGCGACGTGGCGGGCTTCGCCCTCGCCTACGCCGGGGACACGGACGGCGACGGCTACGGTGAGCTGCTGGTCGGCGCCCACGGGGCGGATCACCGGGGCTGGTCGGCCGGCGCCGCCTACCTCGTGGACCCGAGGGGGCGCGGCCCGCTCGACCGCGCGCAGGCCACCTTCCTCGGCGACGCGGCCAACGACCGCGCGGGCTGGAGCGTGGCCGGCGGCGCAGACGTGAACAACGACGGGCGCGCCGATCTGATCATCGGGGCGCCCGGTGTGGACAGCGGGGCCGCCGAGGCGGGCGCGGTGTTCCTGCGGCTCGGCGGCGAGCGGGGCGTCTTTGTGCTGAGCCCGGCCTCCGCCCTCCGCGCTGGACCGAGCCAGCAGGCCCAGCTCGGAGAAGCGGTGGCCTTGCTGCCCGCCGACGGCGGGCTCGCATTCGGTCGGGCGCGTCGGGCCCCGCCGGGGACCGCGGAGACGCCCGCCCTGACGCGCCTTCAGCCGGCCCTTACTCCTCGTCGTTGAGGAGCATCTCTTGGGCCATCTCGAAGATCATGTTGGCCTCGGCCTCGTCCTCGATCGCCACGCGCTCGCCGTCGACGATGGCGAGGGGGATGATCTCGAGGTCGCCGTCCTCCTGCTCCATCTGCTCGAAGGGCGCGCAGATCGAGTACACCTTGTCGTCCACGGTGATCTGAGCGAGCTCCATCACCTCAAGCTCTTCGCCAGTCTCTTCGTCCACCAGGACGAAGATCTCGACCTCCTCACCATCCTCGTGCTCGTGCTCGTGGTCGTGGTCGTGAGTCTCAGGCTTCTGGGTCATGAAAACCTCCAAGCGCAGGCGCAGACAGGTGCCCGCCCGCCCATCGATGCCACCCGACCGTACCGCTCGGGCCCTGCCGAGCGAGCCCTGAGGGGCCGCCCATCGCCGCGTGGAGCATCGACGCCCGCGCAGACATCCCGACGAACCGCGCCGGTGGCCTGACCCGCTATGCAGTCCCACGATCGGCGGCGAGCGCCGACCAGAGATCGCTACAATCCCCGCACGCACCCCCGCCGCCGTCGCCCCGGCGGCCGCAGCCTGGAGCCCCGATGTCCACCCGACCGATCCGCGTGGCCCTCGACGCCATGGGCGGAGATCACGGCCTCGCCGAGACCGCCGCCGGCGCCGCGCAGCTCAGCCGCGAAGACGCCCCCATTCACATCATTTTGGTGGGAGACGAACCCCAGATCACCGCGGCCCTCGCCGGGCACCGCTACGACCCCGGCCGGGTCGAGGTCGTGCATGCCCCCGGCGCCCCGATCGCGATGGCCGAGGACGCCCGCGCCGCGCTCGAGGCCCGCCCCGACTGCTCGATCGCCGTCGCCGCCCGCCTCGTCGCCGCCGGCGAGGCCGAGGCGGTGGTCAGCGCGGGCCACACTGGCGCCACCATCCTGTCCGCCGCCCGGACCTTCCAGCGCCTCCCCGGCGTGCGGCGCTGCGCCCTCGCGGCCGTGCACCCCACGGAGCAAAAGCACGGCCCCAAGGGCGATCCCTTCGCCTTGATGCTCGACGTCGGGGCGACGATCGGGGCCAGCGCCGAAGACCTGCTCAGCTTCGCGGTGATGGGCTCCGCCTATGCCCAGATCATCAGCGACAACGAGCGCCCGAGCCTCGCTTTGCTGTCCAACGGGGTCGAGCCCAACAAGGGCACGCCGGAGATCCGGGAGGCCCACCGGCTGCTCAGCGCGGCGCCTGGCCTGCGCTTCCATGGCAACGTCGAGGGCCTCGACATCCCGAGAGGGACCGTTGACATCATCGTCTGCGACGGCTTTTTGGGTAACGTCGTGCTCAAGATGCTCGAAGGTGTCACCGAGGTGGTGAGCGACATCGCCAAAGACGCCTATGCCCGCCGCTTTTTGTGGAAGCTCGGCCTCACCATGGTCTCCCGCGACCTCCAGCAGCTCCGCCAGATGACCGACTGGAAGCAGTACGGCGGCGCGCCGGTGCTGGGCTTCGATCAGGTGGTGATCAAGGCCCACGGCCGCAGTAACGCCCGGGCCATCCGAAACGCCGTAAAGGTCGCCGCCAAGGCCGTGGATCGCGGGCTCGTCCGCCGCACCGCCGAGGGCATCGCCGCGGTGATGGCTACCAGCGACCCGAGATCCGCTGGTTGAACTCGTAGGGGTAGATCAGCGGCAGCGCGCTGGCCTCGTCGAGGCGCCGGAGCTGATCGGTGTCCAGCACCAAGGCGGCGGCGGCGAGGTTGTCCTCGAGCTGACCCAGGGTGCGCGCGCCGAAGATGACGCTGGTCACGCAGTCCTTGCGGAGCAGCCAAGCCAGGGCCACGCGGGCGGGCGTGCTGTGGAGCTCCGCGGCGATGACGTGCAGCGCGTCAATCACCGCCCAGCCGCGCTCGGTCTCCGCTTTGGCGAGGTGGCTGCGCCAACGGGCGAGCCGGCTGTCCTCGGGCGGAGGGGCGTCGCGGCGGTACTTGCCGCTCAAAAAGCCGCTGGCCAGGGGCGACCACGCGATGATGCCCACGCCCATGCGGCGACAGGCCGGCACCAGCTCCCACTCGATGTTGCGCTCCAGCAGGCTGTACTGCATCTGGAGCGCGCAGTAGCGGGCGAGGCCCTCGGTCCGGCTGGTCCAGGCGCTGTCCATCAGGCGCCAAGCCGTGTAGTTGCTGGCCCCGGTGTAGAGGACCTTGCCTTGGCGCACCAGATCGTCGAGGGCGCGCAGCGTCTCCTCTTCGGGGGTGTCGAGGTCCTGCATGTGGATCTGGTAGAGATCGATGTGATCGGTGCGGAGCCTTCGGAGGCTCTCCTCGCAGGCCCGCAGGATGTGCCGCCGGCTTCCGCCTTTGCCATAGGGCATCGTGAACCGGAACTTGGTGGCCAAGACCACCTCATCGCGGCGCCCGGTCTCTTTGAACCAGCCGCCGATGATCCGCTCGCTGAGGCCATCTTGGCCATAGATGTCCGCGGTGTCGAAGAAATTGCAGCCCGCGTCGAGGGCGCGGCTCATGATCGCGTGGCTGGTGCGCTCATCGCAGCCCACCCCGTGCATGAACGAGCGCTCGTCGGCTTCGCCAAAGGTCATGGTGCCGAGGCACAGGGTCGAGACGGACAGGCCAGTTTCGCCGAGTTTGCGCTGCTGCACGATATTCTCCGAGATGTAGGACCGGGGGTTCAGCGGGGCGCGAGCTGGAGGCCGGGCCAGTAGACCAGCACCATGCCGACGACCGCGAGCAGCACGCCCAGCACGACGAGCACCCACAAGGCCTGTTGACCCAGGGTGAGCGGCGGGTCGGCCTCGTTGGGCGCAGGCTCGGTCAAGGGGGCCCCCTCGCGGCGCGACCTGCCGCTGCGCTGGGCTATCCTCCGCGGACAAGCCCTGGGGGCCACCGTGCGCGACCCGCGACGAGCGATCCGAAGCGCCCTGCGTCCGTTCACCGCCTGCCTGCTGGCCACGAGCGCCAGCGGCTGCATGATCGTCGAGAAGGGCGCCCTCGACAGCGGGGCGCCGCCGGCCTCGGTGGTCCTGCCGGAGGACTCGGCGCAGCCCACGCCCGACACCGCAGCGACGGAAGAGCCCGCGCCCACCGCCCCCCGCCTCGAGCTGCGGTGGACGGATGAGCGCCTCGAGATCGCGTCCACCCCGCCCTCGCCGGGCCTGTTGGTGGGGCTGGCCGAGACCCGAGGCCCCTGCCTCGCCGTCGGGGCTTGCTGGACCGGCGAAGACTGCGCCGAGGGCTTCACCGACGCGACCGGCCACCTCTGGGGGCCGATCTGCCGGCCGCTGGACGCGGCGGGCGCGCTGGTCCTGCAGGGCGGCGCGGCGATCAGCGCGGTGGACGCCGACCACACCGCGCTGCGCCCGGAGACCGCCGGCAACATCACCTGGTCCTTGTGGACCGAACGCGGCGGGTCGCCGACGACGCCCTGCTGGGCCGGCGGCGCCGACCCGGCTTCGCTGCCCGACTGTGTGGAGGCCGCGGCGCCCTGAGCGTCGCGCCACTTTCGTGGCGCAGACGCCGTTGCTGGGATACCCGGGCCCCCCACTCTCGAGCGGAGGTTGTGTATGGGCGACGAGAACAAGGTCCTCTTCCAGATCACCGAGGCGAACCTCGACACCGGCCTCCGGGGCATGCCCGTCAGCACGGTCTTCACCTCCGAGGTCGACCCTCAGGATGGTCTGCACTACGTCGGCTACCCGATCGCCGACCTCGCCGACCTCGACCCCGAAGCCGCGATCTTCCTGCTGTTTCACAAGCACCTGCCCTCCGAGGCCGAGCTCGCCGACTTCAAGGCCGACCTCGTCCGCCGGTCCAAGGTGGACCCCCGCGTCGTCGCCCTGATCACCGCGCTGCCCCCCGAGGGGCACCCGATGGAGTGGATGATCGCGGCGCTGAACTTCGCCGGCATGCTGTGCAAGACCGGCGACTACCGGGAAGACGGCCTCAACGTCGTGGCCCAGATGCCCGAGCTGGTCGCGGCGATCTACCGCGGCCGCTCCGGCTGGGGCGCCCCGATCCAGAGCGAGCCCGAGCGCGGCCTCATCGAGAACTTCGTGCACATGATGGGCGTGCCTGGCGCTGATCCCGCCAAGCTCACCCGCCTGATGCGCGTCTTCTACGTGCTCCACATGGACCACGGCGGCGGCAACCTCAGCACCTTCGTCGGCAAGGCCGTGGCCTCCGGCAAGTCCGACATGTACGCCTCGCTGGGCGCCTCGATGGCTGGCCTCTACGGCCCGCTCCACGGCCGCGCCAACCAGGAGTGCCTCAACTTCCTCGACACCTGCGGCACCAACGACCCCGACGCGGTCGAGGCCTTCGTGCGGTCGGAGATGGCGGCCGGTCGCTCGATCTACGGCTTCGGCCACGCGGTGCTGCGCGCCGAGGACCCCCGCGCCGGCGTCCAGTACAACCTGGGCCGCGAGCTCTGCCCCGACTCGGAGATCTTCCAGCGCGCCCTCGTCATGCGCGAGCGGGCCGTCAAGGTCCTCAAGGAGTCCCCGAAGGTCAAGAACCCCTACCCGAACGTGGATGCCGTCTCCGGCAGCCTCCTGCAGGCCTGCGGCCTCACCGACGCCGAGTACTACACCGTGCTGTTCGGCCTCGCGCGCTGCAGCGGCATCTCCGCCCAGATCGTCGATGAGCGGCTCGTTCACCGCGGCGGCAAGGGCGTGGCGATCTACCGCCCCGACGACATCCCGGTCAACCAGCCGCACCGCAGGCTCCAGGCCTGAGCCGACGCCGAGCCCCCACAAGGTCCGCCTTGTGGGGGTTCTTGGTGGCCCCCCTTCCGAACCCATCGATGGAGTCCCCCTTGAGCACCTACACCAAGCTGAGCCCCCCCACCGAGGGCGGCCGCATCACCGTCAACGCCGACGGCTCGCTCAACGTCCCCGACATGCCGGTCATCCCCTTCATCGAGGGCGACGGCACCGGCGCCGACATCTGGGCGGCCAGCGTGCGCGTGCTGGACGCGGCCGTGGCCAAGGCCTACGGCGGCGCCCGCAAGATCGTGTGGTTTGAGGTCTACGCCGGCGAGAAGGCCTTCAACACCTTCGGCGAGTGGCTGCCCACCGACACCCTCACCGCCATCCGCGACTTCAAGGTGGCCATCAAGGGCCCCCTGACCACGCCGGTCGGCGGCGGTATCCGCAGCTTGAACGTCGCGCTTCGCCAGGAGTGTGACCTCTACGCCTGCGTGCGCCCGGTGCAGTGGTTCGAGGGCGTGCCCACGCCCGTGAAGCACCCCGAGCAGGTGAACATGGTGATCTTCCGCGAGAACAGCGAAGACATCTACGCCGGCATCGAGTGGGCCGCGGGCAGCCCCGAGGTCAAGAAGCTCATCTCCTTCTTGCAGAACGAGATGGGCGTCAAGAAGATCCGCTTCCCCGAGACCAGCGGCATCGGCATCAAGCCGGTCTCCTCCGAGGGCACCCAGCGCCTCATGCGCGCCGCCATCCAGTACGCGCTCGACCAGAAGCTGCCCAGCGTGACCATCGTCCACAAGGGCAACATCATGAAGTACACCGAGGGTGGCTTCATGGACTGGGCCTACGAGCTCGCCCGCGAAGAGTTCGGCGGCACGCTCATCGACGGCGGCCCCTGGACGCTCGTGACCGGCGCCGACGGCCACAAGGTCGTCATCAAGGACGTCATCGCTGACGCCATGCTGCAGCAGGTGCTCCTCCGCCCCTCGGAGTACAGCGTCATCGCCACGTTGAACCTCAACGGCGACTACCTCAGCGACGCGCTGGCGGCCCAGGTCGGCGGCATCGGCATCGCGCCCGGCGCCAACATCAACTACATCTCTGGCGAGAGCGTGTTCGAGGCCACCCACGGCACCGCGCCCAAGTACGCCGGCCTCGACAAGGTCAACCCCTCCTCGGTGATCTTGTCGGGTGAGATGATGTTCCGCCGGCTCGGCTGGAACGAGGCCGCTGACCTCATCCTCGCCTCCGTCGCCAAGACCATCGGCCAGAAGCGCGTCACCTACGACTTCCATCGCCTGATGGACGGCGCCGAGCTGCTCAAGTGCAGCGAGTTCGGCGACGCGCTGATCGAGAACCTCTGAGCGCACCGCGCCCGCTTCGGCGGGCGCACCTTTTGGCGGGAGCGCACAGCGCGCTCCCCCAGGCCCTCTTCATCAAGGAAGCACGCAGATGAAGCTCCACGAGTACCAGGCGAAGGAGCTCCTTCGCCGGCACGGTGTCCCGGTCCCTCCGGGCGAAGCCGCGCACACGGTTGAGGACGCAGTCAAGGCCGCCGAAGCGCTCGGCGGGAACTTTTGGGTCGTCAAGGCCCAGGTCCACGCGGGCGGCCGCGGCAAGGGCCGCTTCAAGGAGGTCGCCGCGGCGGCTGACCTCGAAGCGGTGCTCGCTGGCGCCGCCGAGGTGCCCGGCAAAGGCGGCGTGCAGCTCTGCCGCAGCATCGAGGGCGTGCGCGAGGCCGCCGCGATGATGCTCGGCAACACGCTGGTCACCAAGCAGACCGGCGCCGCCGGCGTGGTCGTCAAGACCGTGCTCGTGACCACCGGCGCCGACATCGCCCGCGAGCTCTACGCCGCGCTGCTGCTGGATCGCCAGACCAGCCGCATCCTGCTGATGGCGAGCACCGAGGGCGGCACCGAGATCGAAGAGGTGGCCGCGGTCAACCCCGGCGCCATCCACAAGGTCTCGATCGACCCCGTGACCGGCCTCGGCGATTGGCAGGCCCGTCAGCTCGCCGCCAAGCTCGGCCTCACCGGCAAGGCCTTCAACGGCGCGGTGAAGATGTTCCTGAGCCTGTACCAGACGTACATGGCCACGGACTCGAGCATGCTCGAGATCAACCCCCTCGTCGTCAGCAGCGACGGCGATGTGGTGGCCCTCGACGCCAAGTTCATGATCGACGACAACGCGCTGTTCCGCCAGAAGGAGATCACCTCCTGGTACGACGCCGGTGAAGACGACGCCGCTGAGGTCGAGGCCGCGAGCTACAACCTCAACTTCGTCAAGCTCGACGGCACCATCGGCTGCCTCGTGAACGGCGCCGGCCTCGCGATGGCCACCATGGACATCATCAAGTTCTACGGCGGCGAGCCGGCGAACTTCCTCGACGTGGGCGGCGGCGCCAACAAGGACCAGGTGAAGGCCGCGCTCGGCATCATCACCAAGGATCCTGCGGTCAAGGCCATTCTCGTCAACATCTTCGGCGGCATCATGCGCTGCGACGTCATCGCTGCGGGCATCATCGCGGCCGTGGCCGAGACGGGGCTCCAGGTCCCCCTCATCGCGCGCCTTGAGGGCACCAACGCTGAGCTCGGCCGCAAGCTGCTGTCCGAGAGCGGCCTCGCCATCATCACCGCCACGAGCCTCGCCGACGCAGCTGAGAAGTCTGTCGCCGCCGTGGCTGGCAAGTAGGGGGTCACCATGGCTGTTCTCGTCGATCACAACACCCGGCTGATCACCCAGGGCATCACCGGCTCCTCCGGCGCCTTCCACTCCCGCATGTGCAAGGCCTATGGCACCAACCTCGTCGGCGGCGTGACCCCCGGCAAGGGCGGCACCTGGTTTGAGGGAGAGGTGCCGATCTTCAACACGGTGGCGGAGGCGGTGAAGTACACCGCAGCCAACGCCACCATGATCTTCGTCCCGCCGCCCTACGCGGCCGACGCAATCATGGAGGCGGCGGACGCGGGCATCAAGCTCATCGTCTGCATCACCGAGGGCATCCCGGCCAACGACATGGTCAAGGCCTGGCGCTACCTCCAGGGCAAGGACTGCCGCTTGATCGGTCCGAACTGCCCGGGCATCATCACGCCCGGTGCGGCCAAGATCGGCATCATGCCGGGCCACATCCACCTGCCCGGCCGCATCGGCGTCGTCAGCCGCTCCGGCACGCTGACCTACGAAGCCGTGGGCCAGCTCACGGCGCTCGGCCTCGGCCAGAGCACCTGCATCGGCATCGGCGGTGACCCGATCATCGGCACCAACCACACCGAAGCGCTGCGCCTGTTCAACGACGACCCCGACACCGACGCCGTCATCATGATCGGCGAGATCGGCGGCTCGGCCGAAGAAGCGGCCTGCGCCTGGGCCAAGGCCAACATGAGCAAGCCGATCATCGGCTTCATCGCCGGCGCGACCGCGCCCCCGGGCCGCCGCATGGGCCACGCGGGCGCGATCATCTCCGGTGGCCAAGGCCGCGCCGAAGACAAGTACGCGGCCATGTCGGACGCGGGCGTGCACATCGTGCGCTCCCCCGCCGAGATGGGCCGCCGGATGAAAGAAGTGCTGATCGAGGCCGGCCTCCTCTAAGGCCAGCCGCGTCCGCATCGGGCAGACCCCGGAGGGAGACCTCCGGGGTTTTCCTGTTTCGCGTGGACCGCCAATCGGGGCGAGGGCGCCCTCCATGCTACGATCGGCCAGCCCGACGCTCGGAGAGACCCCAATGGCCCAGCTTCACGATCCAAAAACAGGTACTATCATCGACTTAAGACCGTCCCACTCGGTCGGGCGGGCCGCGGGCTGCGGGCTCGTCTTGAACGAGGCCTGGATCTCCGGCAACCACGCGCGCTTCGATTGGACCGGCCGGGGCTGGGAGCTGCGGGACCTCGGCAGCCGCAACGGCACCTACGTGGACGGCCGAAAGCTACCGCCGGGCGAGATCGCGCCCCTGACCGACGGCAGCCGGGTCGCCTTCGGGCGCAAGACAGACGAGTGGACGGTCCAGCGCACGGCCGAGGCGGGCGCCGGCGCCCAGCGGCTGCGGGATGGTCTGAGCATCTGGGCGCAGGCCGACATGCTCAGCTTGCCAGACGACAACAACCCGCTGTGCACCATTTTCCGCGATCAGTCTGGGGCCTGGGTGATCGACCAGGACGGTGAGCAGCGCCCGGCCGAGGCCGCGGAGCTCATCCAGGTGGAGGGCGAGGACTGGGAGCTGCTGCTCCCCGAAGCCTACGTCGGCACCATCGATACCAGCCTGCCGCCCCTGGCGTTGAGCGACGTGTCCTTGCTGTTCGAGGTCACCGGGGACGAGCAGCAGGTCAACGTCACCGGAATGCTCGGGGACCAGCGCTTCGACCTCGGCGGCCGCGCGCACCTCTACCTGCTGCTGACCCTCGCCCGGCAGCGCCTCGCCGACGCGGAGCGCCCCAGCGCCGCCCGCGGCTGGCTCTACACCGATGAGATCGCCCCGCGGCTCGGCCTCGAGACACGCTCCCTCAACGTCGCCGTGCACCGCATCCGCCGCCAGTTCGCCAACCTCCCCCTCGACGGCGGGGCGAACATCGTCGAGCGTCGGCCGCTGTCGCGCCAGATCCGCATCCACGACGTGCGGTGCTCCATCCAAATCCACTGAGGCCGACGCCTCCGCCCCGAGCGCACCGTGAGCTACTGGACCGACACCGCCGTACTGGACCTGCTCTGGCTCGGCCTGCTGCTGTTCCTCGCAAGCCAAGCCAACCGCCACATCGGCCTGCTTCGCCGCCTCGCCTTGCCGCCGGTGCTGGTCGCCGGGACGGCGGGCCTGCTGCTCGGGCCGGGGGGCTTCGGCCTGCTCAAGCTGCACAGCGATGTGCTGGAGGGCATCGCCTACCACGGCCTCGGCGTCGTTTTCATCGCCATGGGCTTGATGCCGGTGGTGGCCGAGGCCCGCCGGAGCGCCGACGCCCGCAGCGCCGGGTTCGCCATCGCGCTGTTTAGCGTGCTGCAGGGACTCCTCGGCTTGGTCCTCGTGGCCATCGCCGGCCTGTTCATCGGCCCGGTGCACCCCGGCGTGGGCCTCATGCTGCCGCTCGGCTTCGCCCAAGGTCCCGGCCAAGCGCTCAGCCTCGGGCGGGCCTGGGAAGAGGGCATGGGCATGACCCAAGGCGCCCAGGTCGGCCTCGCGATGGCGACCCAGGGCTTCTTTTGGTGCAGCGTGCTCGGCGTGGCGCTCTACCATTGGGGTCGCCGGGCGGGCTGGCTGACGCCCCAAGGGTCCGCCGAGGGCGCGGCGAGCGAGGCCGAGGCGCGGACCAGCGGGGAGGGCCCGGATCTGGAGCCGCTCACCGCGCACCTCGCCACCATCGCGGTGATCTACTTGGCGACCTGGGGGGTGCTGCAGGGCCTCGCCAGCGCGCTGGCGGGCGCACCCAAGATCGCCGCCTCGATCTTCGGCTTTCACTTCCTCATCGGCTTGGGACTGGCGGTGCTGGTGCGCAGCCTCAGCGGCCGCCTCCCAGTGGCGCCGCGCCTCGAGGCCCCGAGCCTGAGCCGGATCACCGGGCTCACGGTGGACATCACCGCGGCCGCCGCCATCTCCGCGGTGCGGGTGGACAAGCTGGATGGACAGATGGGCGTCATCCTGGTCTTCGGCATCACCTGCGCCATCGCGACGCTGTTGGGCTGCGTCTGGCTCGGCTCGCGGGCCTTCGAGCGCGACCGCTTTGGCCACGTGCTCGTGCTTTTCGGCACCATGACCGGCACCTTGCCCACCGGGCTGGCCCTGCTGCGCCTCGCGGATCCAGGGCTGGCGGGCCCCGCGCCGCGCTCGATGGTGTCGGGCACGACCGGGGCCGCGCTGATGGGCCTGCCGCTTATTCTTTTCGTGCTTCCATTCGCGGTCTCCGGCTGGCCCGACCGGCACCTCGAGCGCCTCGGGCTGACCATCGCCATCCTCGTGGTGTACGCGGCCGTGCTGATCTTCGCCTGGTGGCGCTTCGCCGGGCTGCGCTTGATCGGCGGTCCGCTGTGGGCCCCCGAAGCACCGCAGGCAACGCGGGCCCCGACCCCCTGAGCGCGCCCCACCGTCCCCCGCCCTCGCCGCGCGCCCCGCGGCGCCGCTTTTTCCCCGGAGCGACCATGCCGATGCCCGAGAATGACGCCGAGCGCGACGCCCTCCAAGCCGCCGCCTTCCGCCGCCTGCTGACGCACCTCGAGGAGCGGAGCGACGTCCAGAACATCGACCTGATGAACCTCGCCGGCTTCTGCCGCAACTGCCTCGGCAAGTGGGTGAAAGCGGCGGCCGACGTCCAGGGCGTGCCTTTGAGCGCGGACGAGGCCCGCGACGCGGTCTACGGCATGCCCTACGCCGAGTGGAAGGAGCGCCACCAGCGGCCTGCCACCGAAGCGCAGCAGGCGGCCTTCGCCTCGGGCAGCGCCGGTCGAGCCGGTGACAGCGCCGGTTGATCTTGCTAGAGCGCCGCATGCGCAGCACGCCCCCGACCACGTCCCCCGCTCCCGTCCTCCCTCACCCCACCGAGGCCCGCCCCGACAGCCGCGACGACGACGCCATTGAGGTGCTCCTCGGCTGTATGCCTTCGCTGGCCGGCAACACCAAGATCTTGGTGGTGGACGATCCCGCAGGTCGCCTCGAGGACGAGCTGGGGGGCCGCGGCGCTCTCGCGACGCCGTGGCGCCGGGTGGCCACCGGCAAGCGCAAAGCCACCGCTTGGCCTGCCCCCGGGCCCTACGCGGCGGCCACGCTGCGCATGCCCCGCAGCAAAGAGGTGCTGGACTTCGCGCTCGAGGCCATCGCCGCGCAGCTCGAGCCTGGCGCGCCGGTGTGGATCTACGGCGCCAACGACGAGGGCATCAAGTCGGTCGGCAAGCGCCTCGAGGCCCGCTGGGAGGCGGTCGTCACCGTCGAGGCCCGCAAGCACTGCCGGGTCTGGGAGGCCCGTCGGCCCGCCGCTTGGCCCAACCCCCGCGACCTCGCCAGCTTCGCCCGCACCGAGACCTTGCCCCTCCCCTGGGGCGCGCTCGAGCACGTCGTCTACCCCGGCGTTTTCGCCAAGGGCGGCCTCGACGAGGCCACCGCGCTGCTGCTGGAGGCCCTGCCCGAGCCCGAGCCCACGGCCCATGTGCTCGACTTCGCCTGCGGCCCCGGCACCATCGCCGCGGCGCTCAAGCTCCGCCAGCCGGGCCTCAGCCTGCAGCTCCTCGACGCCGACGCGCTCGCGGTCACGGCGGCCCGCGCCAACTTGCCTGGCACCCTGGTGGCCTGCGGCGACTCTTGGGGCGCCCTGCCGGCCTACCAGCGCTACGACCTCATCGTCAGCAACCCGCCGATCCACCAGGGCAAAGCGCGCGACTACACGGTGATCACGCGCCTCGTCGAAGGCGCGCCCGCCCGGCTGCTGCCCAAGGGCTGCCTCGTGCTGGTGGTGCAGGCCCAGGTGCCGGCGGCGGCCCTGCTCAACGAGCACTTCGATCTCGTCGAGCTCATCGCCGAAGACGGCCGCTTCAAGGTGTGGCGGGCCGGACGGCTGCGCGACCGCTACCCCACCGTCTCCGATCCCGCCGAAGACGAGGCCGTCGTGCCCCGCCGCCAAGGCCGCCGCGCCGCCGAGCGCGAGGCCGCCAAGCTGGCCGCGCGGGGACGCCCCAAGCCTACTCGGCGTTGAGCCGGAGGGTCACGTTCTGGGTCTCGACGTGGCAGGTGCCAGCGGGCACCGTCACGTCCTGGCTCTGCGCTTCGAAGCCGCTGACCGCCGCGGTCACCGTCAGCACGCCCGAGACCTCCCAGCCGCAGATGTACTGGCTGCCGAGGGCCTCGCAGGGCTGACTCGCGCCGCCGCCGACCGCGTAGGTGACCGTCGCGTCAGGCAGGACGTTGGCGGTGGCGTCGGTCACGACCACCTGCACCGACGCCGCGGCCGAGGTGTCACAGATCAGGCCGCTGTCGCCCTTGTCGCCGCAGCCGCCGAGCGCCAGCGCCAAGGGGAGGACCGCGAACAGGGCCGGGGGAGCCCGTCGGGCCAAGGTCATCGCGCCTCCTTCGGGAGCGGGCGAGGCCCCCGGCGACACTATACACGAGCGATCGCGGGGCCGCTGAAGGGGACGCAGCCCGATCGGGCGATGGCCCGACACCCGGCGGACGACCGCGCCTGGGGCCGTCGGTGATAGGCTGGCGCCCCACCCGCGGCCCACGGAGCGACCATGCGGATCAACCCCACCCACGCGGCGCGGCTGTACCTCCAAGGCCTCGCCAGCCTTCACCTGCGGGAGCGGGTCGATGAGGCCATGGTGGACTGGGTG